>CAZPAA010000054.1:0-10174 GCA_964584425.1 uncultured Gammaproteobacteria bacterium
GGGTTAGCTAAATGTTCCTGTGAATGATTGGGTGGCGGGCAGTGTTATTTGGAAATGACAGAAAATGATTTACTAAATACGGCCGGAACCACTATGACCCAGCCTCCAGGAAAGCGTAACAGCAGCATTCATATGCTTTCTGGTGGAGAAAAAGCATTGACCGCTTTATCACTGGTCTTTGCATTATTTAAATTAAATCCCGCACCGTTTTGTATCTTAGATGAGGTCGATGCCCCACTGGATGATGCCAATGTGCTGCGTTTTGCACGCATGGTTAAAGAAATGTCCGCGCATATTCAGTTTATTTTTATAACACACAATAAAGGAACCATGGAAATTGCAGAAAGCCTCATGGGCGTCACCATGAAAGAAGCCGGTGTATCGCGCCTCGTTTCCGTGGATGTTGATAAAGCTGTGGAATTAGCCGTCGCTTAAGGATAAATAAATGAGTCTACGATTAATATTAATGATTATCGGTGCTTTGATTGTATTAGCGATTTTAATTGATGGCTATCGTCACTGGCGCCGTGCAAAAAAACACCGTGAAACCGTGGAAAAGCGGACGCAACAAACCGCCGCATCGAGTGAACCTAAATTTGTTAAAAAAGTCGATCATCTCGATGATTTAGATTTTACTCCGAAAATTAAAATAGCGCGTGAACAAGATGAAGATGCTTTATTTATTCCTAAAATTTCAAAAGCAGAAACGCCTGCACCAGAAATCATTTCATATCAGCAGCCGAAGTCACAGCCTGAACCACAAATCAAAATGGAACCTGTGCAAAAAGTACAACCGTTGAAAAACGCAGCTGCTCCGGTAAAAATTCCAGAACCCATGCCGCAAAAAGATAAATTTATTATTCTGCATGTGTTGGCAGAGCCTGATACTTATTTTTCAGGAGAAGCATTGGCGAGTAAATTTGCCGCGCAACATTTACATTATGGCTCGATGAACATTTTCCATTATTATGAAAATATGGACGGT
This sequence comes from uncultured Gammaproteobacteria bacterium, assembly GCA_964584425.1. Taxonomy (GTDB): domain Bacteria; phylum Pseudomonadota; class Gammaproteobacteria; order JABCZS01; family JABCZS01; genus JABCZS01. The sequence goes on from CAZPAA010000054.1 coordinate 986, forward strand.
TCTGGCGATGTTTTATTCAGTGTTGCCAATGCATTTGAGCCTGGCACTTTAAATTTAGATTACCCGAAAGGCTTTTATACTCAAGGTTTAACCTTGTTTATTCAAATACCCACAGAATGTGATGCTGAACGCGCATTTGAAACTATGCTAAATACTGCGACAATATTAGCGAAATCTTTCAATGCACGTTTATGTGATCATCAGCGTCAACCTCTGACTGCCGCCAGAGTCGAAGAATACCGTAACGAAGTGACCGCCTGTAATGTCATATGATCAAAGATAAAATTTTAAAATTGCGCCAGCAAATTGATGAATACAATTATCAATATTATGTGTTAGATAATCCCACAGTTCCTGATATTGAATATGATCGCTTATTTCGTGAGTTGCAGGAACTAGAACGGGCGCATCCTGAATGTTTGACGCCTGATTCTCCAACACAGCGTATAGGCGCTGCACCCTTAGATGCCTTTTGTGAAGTTGAACATAAACAACCGATGTTATCTCTGGATAATGCATTCACCGAAGAAGAATTATTGGCATTTAATAAACGCGTTTGTGAGCGCTTACATGTTGATAGCGTGAGTTATTTTTGCGAGCCAAAACTTGATGGACTTGCGATTAATTTATTATATGAAAATGGTACTTTGGTTTTAGCCGCTACCCGTGGTGATGGTTTTAAAGGCGAAGATGTAACGCAAAATGTGCGCACCATTAACACCATCCCACTTCATTTACGTGGAAAGGATTTTCCTAAAACCATCGAGATCCGTGGCGAAGTTTATATGCCACTTGAGGGCTTTAACGCGTTCAATGCAAAAGCCGAGTCAATGGGCGAGAAAACTTTTGCTAACCCACGTAATGCCGCGGCGGGGAGTTTACGCCAATTAGATCCCAAAATGACCGCGAAGCGTCCTTTAGCTTTTTTTTGTTATGGCGTGGGGGATATGGGCGATTACCCCATGCCAAAAACTCAAAGCGACATCATAGAACAACTAGGCGCGTGGGGTTTACGTATTTCACCGCTTCGGGGTGTAGCGAATAATATTCAAGCCTGCGCACAGTACCATCAATCTCTATTAGAACAACGCGCAAAACTGCCTTACGAAATTGATGGCGTGGTGTATAAAGTCAATCGTCTGGACTTTCAGCAGCAACTGGGTTTTGTTGCCCGCGCACCGCGTTTTGCGCTTGCCCATAAATTCCCCGCGCAAGAAGAGATGACATTATTAGAGAGCGTTGATTTTCAAGTAGGGCGCACCGGCGCACTGACCCCGGTTGCACGATTAAAGCCCGTATCTGTGGGTGGCGTGACTGTGCGAAATGCTACCTTGCATAATATGGATGAAATTACCCGTAAAGATGTGCGCATCCATGACACCGTGATCATTCGTCGCGCGGGCGATGTGATCCCAGAAGTGGTATCAGTTGTGCTCGCCAAGCGCCCAAGTGACGCAAAAGTCATTCAATTACCGAAAAAATGTCCAGTCTGTGGTGCGGAAGTGTTGCATCATCCCGGTGAAGCAGTTGCCCGTTGCGCAGACGGTTTAATGTGCCCAGCCCAACGTGCTGCCAGCATTAAGCATTTTGCATCAAAAAGCGCATTAGATATTGAAGGCTTAGGTGATAAGCTGGTCGATTTATTAATTGAATTAGATTTAATTAAAACACCGGCTGATTTATATCATTTAACTTTGGCCCAATTATCAGAACTGCCACGCATGGGGCCAAAGTCTGCAGAAAATATGATTAAGGCATTAGCACACAGCAAAAAAACCACCTTTGCAAAATTTATTTACGCCCTAGGTATCCGCGAAGTTGGGGCTCAAACCGCATTGGCGCTAGCGCAGCATTTCAAAGATTTACCCGCACTGATGCAGGCAAGTAAGGATATGCTGCAACAAGTTCCTGATGTCGGATTGGTAGTTGCACATAATATCGCGCAATTTTTTAGCATGGATAAGCATCAAAAATTAATTCATGCATTACAAGCCGCAGGCATTCATTGGGAAGCGGTAAAAACAGCAACTCATCAACCATTATTAAATAAAACTTTTGTGTTAACCGGAACACTTATGCATTTGGGTCGAGAAGATGCTAGAATGCGCCTTCAGGCTTTAGGTGCTAAAGTCAGTGAGAGTGTTTCGAATAAAACGAATTATGTGGTGGTGGGTGATAAACCTGGTAGCAAATATGAGAAGGCCCAAGCATTGGGCATTCCTATATTAGATGAGGCGGGTTTATTAGAACTTATTGGCGATGGGTCATAATGCGCCGATATTTTGGCGAAGATGGAATAGGGTATCTATAATGAAAAGACATAGAAACACATATAACAACATTAACAAAGTAGGTTTCCTATGAGCTATACCATCCGATCTTTACAAAAATCCCTATCATTGCTTGAAAATGAGTTCCAAGACCTCGGTCAAATGGCCCATGGACACAACCATATCGAAGATATGTATCTACAATTCCAGAAAATGGCTGAACGCTTGTCTCGTCAGCAGGCGCAAGAGTTGAATAATCCTGAGTTTTAATCGCACTTTATTGGTGGAATCGTTTATTGAACGATAGGGGGCATTTTGTCCTCATGGCTGTCGCAAAATCGGCCAAAATGCCCCCTATCATTCAATAATCGATGCTTTATTTAGATTAAGAGAATTCAAGTTCGTAGTTTACCTGCATTAACGTTAATCCTTGCGACGGTGCAGTTATGCCGGCTTGTTTGCGATCACGACTTTCTAATACTTCTTTTGCCCAGGTTATTGGTTTTTGTCCTGCACCGATGGGCAATAATACCCCGACGATATTGCGTACCATGTGGTGCAAAAATGCATTTGCTGTGATGCTTATTTTTATAAAATCATTATCCCGGGTGATGGTTAAGGCTTGGATTGTACGTGTTGGGGTTTTTGCTTGGCAGTCTGCGTCGCGAAAAGCACTGAAATCATGGGTGCCGATCAGATATTGTGCGGCTTCTGACATGAGTTTGTGATTCAGTGGGTAGCGATGCCAAGTAGTAAAGCGCGCGTAAAGGGCGCTGCGAGTCGGATGGTTATAAATCACATATTCATAACTGCGGCTTTTGGCTGAATAACGGGCGTGGAAGGTATCAGGCACATCACGCGCCCATTGCACGACAATATCTTTTGGCAAAAAACTGTTGGCGCCTCTGACCCAGGCATCTAAAGATCTCTTTACTGTTGTATCAAAATGCACGACTTGTCCTTTGGCGTGCACACCCACATCCGTACGGCCGGCACAGACCACTTCAACTGGCATATCCGCAACTTGAGATAAAGCGCGGTGGAGTTGTCCTTGAACGGTATTTTGATTCGGTTGAATTTGCCAGCCATGATACGCACTGCCTTCATATTCAATACCTAATGCGATGCGAGTGTGCATTACATCCCCGCCAAATATTGCAGTAACGCCAGTTCAAATTCACGCGCCTTGGTTTTATCTTGCGGCAGGGAATTTTGCAGGCAGACAAAAATCAAAGTTTTGCCAGTTTGGGTTTTAATATATCCGACCATATTGGCAACACCGGTCATAGAGCCGGTTTTAAGATAAAGTGCTTGGTTGAAGTTTTTCGGCAGACGCTGAAAAAAAGCATGCTGTTCGTCGACTTTTTGAATGTCTAGGTAGGCATTTTTATATGGCGAGCGGTAAACTTGTTGTAATAACAGGGCAGCATCTTTAGGTGTAATTTGATTGTAACTGGATCCACCAGATCCATCCGATAAACGGATGGTGTCAGAGATGACGCCTAAATCATCTTTTAAAATATTTTGCATCGCAAAACTGCCGGCTTGCATGGTACCGCGGTCATAATGTTTTTTGCCTAATACTTTTGTAAGACTATCGGCATACAGATTATTTGATTTTTTCATCACCATTTGATTGAGTTCAGAAAGGGGAGGTGATTGATGTGTTGCTAAGGGTTGCGAAATCAAAGCGTTGCCAATCTTAACTTGGCCGTTAAAAGCGATATTTTGTTGTTTTAAAGTATCTAAAATAACTTGTTTTACCCGCAATTCTGGATTGGCTAAGGCGACTCTTAAGGTAGATTCTAGACCGCTGGGCCAGCAGCCGTAAAAATGTATACCATTATTATTCGGATTAAGTTCAAGATTCAGTTGGCAAAGGGTGTTCGCTTCCTGCGGACTGACGGTTGTTACTTCATGGGTTAATGGAATATTTAGATCTTGAGAAATTACTTTAAGTTCTGCTTTTTCACCTAAGGTTTTACTTGGAATTAATTTTATAGCTATTTGATTTTCATCAATAATAACGCTCTTCGCTGGCGCACCAAAATACCAGTTTAAGTCTTCAGCGAGCCAGCCGCGTGCTTCATCTGGTTTCGAGAAATAGCTGTTATCAATGATAATATCGCCATTGACTGATTTAACATTTTGCAAAAGATGGATTAAATCTTGGGTGGTAAAAGACGGATCGCCGCTGAAGATCAAAACTAAATCATCGTGACCGTAGCCTATCTGGGTTTGATAACGAAAATTTTCCCCTAAATCATTCAGCGCTGCAGCCGCGCTAAATGATTTAGTTACACTGGCTGGCACAAAGCTTTGTTCGATATTTTTGGCGTAAATTACTTTTTGGCTATTGGCATCTTGAATGAATAGACCTACATGCGCATTCGGTATATATTGATTGATCAAGTCATCAATAGAAGCCGCAAAAGCGGAATTCACAATTAATCCGAAGATACTGGCCAATAATACCCGTTTCATGTTATTTTTTATCCTTCATTTTCAAGGGAACATTATGTCTATTTGTACTCGTTTTGCCCCAAGCCCCACTGGTTATTTGCACATTGGCAGTGCGCGCACCGCATTATTTAGCTGGTTATACGCCCGTAAAATGGGCGGTACGTTTATTTTACGTATAGAAGATACTGATCTTGAGCGCTCAACACAAGCCTCTAAGCAAATTATTTTAGATGCGATGCAATGGCTGGGCTTAGGCTACGATGTGGGGCCAATATATCAAACCGATCGCTTTCCACAATATCGCGAGGTGATTGAGCAATTATTAGCGTCAAATCATGCTTATCGCTGTTATTGTTCTAAAGAACGTCTTACGATCTTGCGTGAAAAACAGGCCGAAGCCAAGCAAAAGCCTCGTTATGATGGTTGCTGCCGTGACTTAGCAGAATACCCTAAGGATAAACCGCATGTGGTTCGTTTTCGTAATCCTTTAGATGGCGATGTGGAGATTAACGATGCAGTAAAAGGACGGGTGGTGATAGCCAATGCAGAACTAGATGATTTAATTATTGCTCGCGAAGACGGTAGCCCTACTTATAATTTAACCGTGGTTGTCGATGATGCCGATATGAAAGTCACGCACGTGATCCGTGGTGATGATCATCTAAACAATACGCCAAGGCAAATCAATATTTTTTTAGCGCTGGGTTTGACGCCGCCCAATTTCGCCCATATTCCGATGATTTTAGGCTCGGATGGCAAACGTTTATCCAAACGTCATGGCGCGGTAAGCGTATTACAATACCAAGAAATGGGCGTGTTGCCAGAAGCATTGTTAAATTATTTAGCACGTCTAGGTTGGTCTCATGGCGACCAAGAAATTTTCACTTTGCCAGAGTTGGTTGAACTTTTTGCAATTGAATCCATCCATAAATCTGCAGCAACCTTCGATGAGCAAAAATTATTATGGGTGAATCAGCAGTATTTAAAACAAGCCAATCTCGCTGATATGCATGATTTATTAAAAGAACAGTTTAAAAAGCTAAATATCGATATTTCACTTGGCCCGAATTTATCTGATTTATTTTTATTAATGCGCGATAGGGTTCATACCTTACAGGAATTAGCCCTTCAAAGTCAGTATTTTTATAAAGATCCAGAATTTGATGAAATAGCGAAGCAAAAGTTTTTAACGGCAGAAGCATTGCCTATTCTAAAAACTGCAATAGAAGTTTTTTCAAAAACGCAGTGGCAAGTTGAGTCGATTCATCAAGCGATTGCAGAAGTTTGCGAAATTCACGGGATAAAAATGGGCAAAGTAGGCCCACCGATCCGTGTTGCCGTCACGGGCAATACCCAGTCACCCACATTAGATCAGACTTTGTATTTAATTGGCAAAGAGGCAGTGTTAGAACGACTTAGCAAGATGACTTAGCTTTAAAAATTTATTAAAGTAACTTGTATTATACAAATGGGTCAGGTAATCTCTGATTTCAACCAAGCTTTATTCGGAGGGCTATCATGTTAAGAATTATTTCATTACTTATCTTATGCTTAACCGCAATTGTTTCTATGGCACATCAGGTTTCTATCGTTGGGACATCGGCTATAACGGGCATTTCAAATAGTCCTGAAGCAATCGTGTTAGGTAACAATTTGGTGGTGTTTTATCAAAAAACATCAGGCTCCACATCTCAAGGTCATTTTGCTGTGGCGTCCATCCAAAATGGGAATTTAGTTTGGGAAGAGCAACCTTATTCAATCAATAATCAAAATATTTCCAGTGAAGGATATGCACCCGTCCCCGCACTTTTAAATGGCAGATTATTTGTTTTTGGCGGAAAAAATAGAAACGATTCTAATAAAAATGATCAAGCAAAAATTTTGTATAATTCAGTTGCCGATCTAGCCGCTTTGAAAACTAATTCTTGGAAAACTGCAGATCCTTTTGTATTAAGGTATGAAGACAGCAGCAATGGGCTCACTACCATTAGACCACATAAAGAGTTGAAGCAAATTTCAGCCATTGATTATTTAGACAGTGCTGGAAAATTAAATATACTATTAACTTATTTCGAGCACCAAACTTTTGCAGCAAACCAAGACGAACATAAGAAATTCTCTTACGCAAGTTGCCAACCCAATACACAGTTTGATTATTTGTTACAATGTATTGGCGGTAAGGTTTATTCAGGTAATAACACAATTAACTATAATGCGCCTACACATTTGACAAAAGCGGGTGGGTCAACATTTCTTTTTGTTCGCAATGGCAAAAATAATCCTTTAACAGCTCATCAATTTAATGTGAGCCCACTCGGTTTTTCCCAACTTTATTCTTCAGAAAAAATTGATCTTTCAGGTGTTGCAATCGCAACGGTAGAAGACAGTGATGGCGATCTGCGTTTATATTTTAAAAGAGAAGGGGGCGATGGCATTTTTAAAACTTTTATCTCCAATAGTGCTGACTTTACAGGCGATAATTGGGGGAATGTAACCCAAGTTTTTGATTCGTGTCAGGGTGCCGGAGCGGTCCCCGTGCAAACACATAAAAAAGGCTTAAAAGCGGTTGTGTTTAATAATCAAGTTTATGTATTTTTTGTAAATAAACAAACGGGTGCGTTGAGTTATTTTATTGATGAAGTAACCATTTGCCCAAGATGATAACACTTGAGACTCATATAACCCTAGCTTAGAATTCCCTTCTTGCTGGGGTTATAGCGCATCAACCTTATCTAGTTTATATAATCAGTGAAATAATAGGTAAGCAAATGCGGCATATTATCAGGTGGGCTGGGGGGGGTACCGTTGCGGCTACATGCGACAGGACAGATTGTTGTTGCTACTGTTATTTTTCGAGTACAGTAAGTAACCACCTTTGAAAATCTCTGGCACAGAAAGTGTAGAAGAGGGAACTGCCGAACGTGGATGTTTTTTTGTATACGGTGAAAATTTAGAACTCTCTTCCAGATATTTCACGTTTTGTTCTATCACAGACATAACCGCCATGATTTCATGCGTCTGGTGATAATTGAGTTGGTTATAATTTTCATGCGAAGGATCCGCATTGTCATATGCCTTTTTATGCAATCTCTCGAGCATACGATTGAATGCATAATGAAAAAGACCTGACTTAGCCACCCATGGACCATCTTGCTTGTGCCAATCGCAAGCTTGCCATTCGTCATATCTTGCAAATATTTTTTGATGGGTTATTTTTTCGTCACATTCTATGTCTATCAAATATTTACATAATGCGCGACCCAATTTAAGATGAGTTTGCATGCAAATTTCATCAAACAAAGTATCGTAGTTAGGGCTATGAAGACGAGTATCGGCACCAGAATTAATCAACATTTTCATGATGAGGTATTGAATCTCATTTTCTCGCCCATGGGTATGTGAATTCAAATAACACGTCAATTGAAGAGCCGTCCATTGAAAGTATGATGCTTCTTGATTTTGAGCGGATGTAGATTGCACCGTGTTTCTACGTGGCAAACCTTCATCAGAAAAGGAATTTCTTATGTTAGGATCAGCGCCTGCTTTGAGTAAGGCATCAATAGTCAAACAGGTATATTTCGGCCCAAAGATGGTTTGGGTTATCCATATAAATGCAAACAATGGGGTTGTGCTTGGATGCTGCGGCGTTAACTGCCCACGCACAAAGTTTTTAGCTAATATATTTATCATACGCAAATAACGCGGCCAAATTTCTTCAATTTGTTCTGCTGTGAACCAGCGTACGTTATAATCCAGTCGCACTTCTGCCGTGAGCGCATGAATATCTTTCAGTAAGTTGTTATGTTCTTCAGTGGGCACTCCGGTTAATGATTTTAAAAAATGAGGGTAGCGGTTATGTATGTCTATGAGCTCTAGCATAATAAATGTTTTTTGTTGAAGAATGTAATTTGTCTGGCGATCAGTGTGTACGATCATGGCCCCAACAGTCGGTGCATTTGCAGGCCACCAAAATTCTCGTTTGATAAAAGGATCATCTGTGACATTGCTATCATCCAACATATCAATGAATGTATTCCATTCCCCAGTGGTAATAGAACGACCATATATAAATAGCGCTGTGAATATTGGCAAATTCTCTTCACTGAAAAATACATTCGACAATCCACAAAGAGCATTAAGTGCGGCTATTGCTTGAGGACTCATATCCCATACCCCCATTTCTGGTATACAAATTAGAAAGTAAGCATTTTACCATATTTTAGGTTATTGATGGGAATCCCTTGACAGCTAGTCTGTGCTAGCATAGAATCTCTCACTTGCTGGGGTTATAGCTCAGCTGGGAGAGCGCTTGCATGGCATGCAAGAGGTCGGCGGTTCGATCCCGCCTAGCTCCACAGTAGGTTTCTTGTTTTCTTTCCAGTTTCGTCCCCATCGTCTAGGGGCCTAGGACATTGCCCTTTCACGGCAGTAACAGGGGTTCGAATCCCCTTGGGGA
>CAZPAA010000055.1:0-10157 GCA_964584425.1 uncultured Gammaproteobacteria bacterium
GATAGGCTTGAAAATGCAAAATTAGAGGCTCGAGTAGCTTTTAACATGCTTAAACAAAATGCAACAGACATTTTATGGCCTTTTGGTTCAGGGTCTAGCAACAGCAGTAGCAGCAGCACTATCACCCCAAGTTTGAACCGAACCTTTGGCGCCAGCGCCCAAAATCCCTTCGCTTCTCATGTTCTCGTAGAAACAGGCGAGGCTGTAATCGTGGCAGCCAAAACATTTGTTAACCACGTCGGGAACAATAGCCACACTCCAATCAAAGACTATGACATCCCCCAGTTAGCTGAGTTTGAATCATTCTTAAAAGAAGACACCCAAACAAGCAATCACAATAATAGTGCTCAACAAAGCGACAATCTGGTGCGCCCCACTACCCCCTACGGAACATTTAAGCTTTAATTGCGAGTTATTTCAAAGAAAAATTAGGAACTTCGCAGCTACGCGTTGCTCGTGCAGTAGCGCAAGGAACGGTGAAATTTTACTGGGAGCTAGGGAAAGAGCTACTTGAAAAGCAAAAAGCATTCCGATGTACCGATTGGGATTTCTGAATATACATTATCTAAAGCGTTACCTACAGAGCTGAAAACTAGCTTACCAACGGTAAGGAAATTGAGGCGGAACTTAATAATGGGCCCACTAGGACTTGAACCTAGGACCAAAGGATTATGAGTCCTCTGCTCTAACCAACTGAGCTATGGGCCCTTGAGAGGGGATGATAACAAATGATCTGTGTTAATGAAATCCCCCTTTGGAAAAGGGGGTGCCCGTTAGGGCGGGGGATTTGAGATGTTTGTTTATACACAAAGATCTTTAAATCCCCCCCTACCCCCTTTTTCAAAGGGGGATTATCTGGCGTGCTCCGATTTATTAATCCTCGTCTTCTAAGAAGCTGCGTAGCTGCTCGGATCGGGATGGATGGCGCAATTTGCGTAGGGCTTTTGCTTCGATTTGTCTGATGCGCTCGCGGGTTACGTCGAATTGTTTGCCGACTTCTTCAAGCGTGTGATCAGTGTTCATTTCTATACCAAAGCGCATTCTTAACACGCGTGCTTCACGTTGTGTCAAGGTGTTTAACACATTGGTTGTGGCTTCTTGTAAGCCACGGGTGGTTGCTGCATCGATGGGTGATAAAATTGTGGTGTCTTCGATAAAATCGCCGAGGTATGAATCTTCATCACCGATTGGGGTTTCCATGGAGATCGGTTCTTTTGCAATTTTAAGAATTTTACGGATTTTATCTTCGGATAATTCCATGCGCTCGGCTAATTCTTCCGGCGTAGGCTCAAAACCATTTTCTTGCAACATTTGTCTGGAAATACGATTGAGTTTATTAATCGTTTCGATCATGTGTACAGGAATACGAATGGTGCGCGCTTGGTCTGCGATTGAACGCGTGATCGCTTGGCGGATCCACCAGGTTGCATAGGTTGAAAATTTATAACCGCGACGGTATTCAAATTTATCAACCGCTTTCATCAAACCAATATTACCTTCTTGAATTAAATCTAAGAATTGTAAACCACGGTTGGTGTATTTTTTCGCAATGGAAATCACCAAGCGTAAGTTTGCTTCCACCATTTCTTTTTTCGCGCGGCGGGCTTTGGCTTCACCCACGGAAATTTGGCGGTTCAATTCTTTAATTTCATTGATTGATAAATGCGTATCGATCTCGAGTTGTTGCATATCGCGTTGGGCTTGCAGCACTAATTCACGTTGTTTTTTTAAGCCGTCCGCGTAAGAGGTGCGTTTTCTCGCTTCTTTTTCGATCCATTCTAAATCGACTTCATGCCCGGGGAATGCAGTGATAAAAATATCGCGAGGCATTTTTGCGTCTTTCACGCAGGCTTTCATGATGATGCGCTCTTGGGTACGCACGTGGTTCACCATTTTGCGCACGCGCTTGGTTAATTTTTCAAATTGGCGTGGGGTTAGACGAAAACGCATAAACTCTTGAGATAGCGCCTCTTGTAGTGTTTTTAATTTTTTCACGGAAGGTTTAGATTTTTTGGCCTCTTTCATTAAGGCTAAATAGGCTTCTTCGAGTGCATTGAATCTTGCGCGGGTTTCTTCGGGATCAGGGCCGGTTTCACCGCCTTCACCTTCGCCGCCTTCTTCATCTTCTTCTTCAGCGATTTCTACTTCTTCAACGGGTGCTTCTGCAGCCGCGATGGTTTCAACTTCTTCATTCACACCTTCTGGGGCGAAAAATCCAATCAATAAATCGGAGAGGCGTAGTTCGCCGCTTGCTAAATGAGTGCGCTCGTCTAAGAAATCTTGAATCAAGGCAGGATAAGTTGCAAAAGCAGACATGACTTCGCGCAAGCCTTCTTCGATGCGTTTTGCAATAACGATTTCGCCTTGGCGGGTTAATAATTCCACAGTGCCCATTTCACGCATATAGATGCGCACGGGGTCGGTGATGTGGCCTAATTCGGCATCCATCGCCAATACGGCGGCGGCTTCTTCGTCTACAACTTCTTCTGCTTTATCAGCAAAGAGTAAGACTTCTTCATCTGGAGATTCTTCATATACGGGGATCCCCATTTCTTTGAGTCTGGCGACGATGTCATCTACGCGTTCGGGATCAATAGTAATGGGTAGATAGTCTTTTACTTGGTCTAGGGTCAAAAATCCTTGTTCCGTGCCCCTGTCAATCAATTGTTTGAGTTCTAATTGCTGTTTTCTGTGATTGCTCATATTTCATCCTCAGAGTTGTATTCTTATATTAATCAATGAGTAAGGGATGGAGAATGTCCTTATAAGCCCTACGCCTTAAACCGTGTTCCTTGTAAGCTTTTGCTTACATTCCTTGGGACGTATCTCTTCGACTCCTGAAAACCAAAAAGATTCAATCTTTTTTAAAATATTTTTTTGGGATCCCCCTTTAAAAAAGGGGGTGCCCCCCGCAACAAAGTGCGGGGCAGGCTCCGGGCGGGGGATTTGAGATATTTGATTACACATAAAGATCTTAAATCCCCCTGCCCCCCTTTTCCAAAGGGGGAATTAACCCTCCTCGTCTTTATGTAACAACTCGTGTACCTGGTTTCGATCAAGCTCGGTTAGGGTCGAGAGGTCATCTTTTCTAATTCTAGTCAATAAGTCGCCTAACTTCACATTTGCGACCTCTTGGTGTAGTTTAGTGATGATACCTACAAACTCTCGCTCAATCGCCTCCAATTGCGTCAATAATAACGGTTTTGCGGCTAGGGCTGCTAAATCTTTTGCTGCCTCGTCTTCCCAGTGCGATAATACCGCGCCAGTTGTTAAGCCTGGGGTTGTTTGCAATAACTTCACCAGTTCCACAAATAAGTTGGTTTTTGCATAAGGCAGTAGGCTTAAATCTTCTACCTTAGTGACTAAAACTGCCATTTGTGGCTGCTGCAGTAACAAACAAATCGCTCGCTCCATTGCTGGTAACGGCGGCCCCATATCCCGTTTGGGTGCTATTTTTTTAATCGATTGATTAGGAAAAATAGCGTGTAATAATCTTGCACGATCTAAGCGAGTGTATTGCATGAGTTGCTCTATTAGCATTTCGCGTAATACCCCTTGGGGTAATTGTGCGAGTAATGGTGCTGCTAAACTCACTAATCGTGCCTGACCACTTACATAACTAGTATCGACTTGGGCCAGTAAATGTTTAATAAAAACTTCAGAAAATGGTGAAGATTTTTTTATTAAATCTAAAAATGCATTTGCGCCCATTTCACGTACAAAACTATCGGGATCGTGTCCTTCTGGTAAAAAAATAAATTTTAATGAACAGTCATCCGTTAATAACGGTAAGCTTGTTTCAAGTGCGCGCCATGCGGCGCTTTTACCTGCAGTATCGCCATCAAAACATAATATAATTTCATGGCTTAACCGAAATAAACGTGAGAATTGTTTTTGCGTTAATGCAGTGCCCATGGTAGCAACAACTTCGTTAATACCAAATTGGGCGAGTGCGACAACATCCATGTAACCTTCAACCACAATCATATAAGGGAATTGGCGCACTGCTTGCATGGCTTCATATAAACCATATAATTCACTGCCTTTATGAAATAATCCTGTTTCAGGTGAGTTTAAATACTTAGGTTCGCCCTTTTCTAATATACGTCCGCCAAAACCTAAAACTCTGCCGCGTCTATCGCGAATGGGGAACATGATTCTGTCGCGAAATCTATCATACTGCGAATTATTTTTTTCTATCAGCATGCCTGTGGCTGTTAATGCTTTGCAATCATTTGGGAATTTTTTCGCAAGTGCATCCCATTGCATTGGGGCATAACCCATACCAAAGCGCTTGCAAACTTCTCCGCTTAAGCCACGATTCTTTAAATATTGGATAACGCGTGCGCTTTGCGCGTCTTGTTTTAGTTGCGTGCAGTAAAATTGCATCACGCTTTGGAGTAAGGCGTAATGATCGACGTCGGTTTTTTGTGCGGCCGTGGGCGTTGGCAGATATTCTTTGGGTAAGGTGACACCTTGTTGTTTAGCTAAATATTCTACCGCTTCAATAAACGATAAGCGATCAAATGCCATTAAAAAGCCAATGGCGTTGCCGCTGGCATGACAACCGAAGCAATAATAAAATTGTTTGACGGCGCTCACCGTAAATGACGGTGATTTTTCTTGGTGGAATGGGCATAAACCTTTTAAATTGTGGCCCATGGATTTGAGCGGCACGCGAGCCTCCACCAGCTCGACAATATCGGTGCGCGTGATTAAATCGTCGATGACATGTTGAGGAATGGTTGGGTACGACATAATAAAACGATTAATGGCTGAGTATGTCTTTAATCTTAGCACTCAATATTGCCATATCGACCCGTCCTTGTACTTGGGGTCTTAAAATAGCCATGACTTGGCCCATATCTTTAATAGAACTGGCGCCTGATTGCGTGATTGCGGCTTTGACTAATTCAGCCAACGCGGATTCATCTAATGGTTCAGGCATGTAACTTTGGATAACGGATAACTCGAATTCTTCTTGCGCAACCAAGTCTTGGCGGTTGGCCGCTTGGTATTGTTGAATAGACTCGCGACGCTGTTTTGCGGCTTTATCTAAAACCGCTAACACCGCCGCATCATCTAGCGTAATACGCTCATCGATTTCGCGCTGCTTAATCGCAGCAATAATCAAACGAATGGCACCTAAGCGTTCCTTGTCTTTAGCTTTCATCGCTGCCTTCATATCTTCTTGCAAACGCTGACTTAAGCTAGACTCGCTCATGACACACTCCTATCGATTATCGTGAAATTCTCTGATCTGCTTAGACTCACGACCCAATTTTTTATGATGGCGCTTCACTGCAGCTGCTTTTTCACGCTTACGCTGCTCTGAAGGCTTCTCAAAACCATTGGCCCGACGACGTGCTTTAGCCGCACGCCCTTCTTTATCGCTTTCGCGGCGAAAACGCCGTACGAATTGCTCAAAAGATTCCATCTCTTTTTTGATGACTACTGCCATCGAAATCACCACCTAAGTTGTTGAAAGTTTAAATTATACACCAAGGCCCGGATTTTACTGGGTTTCTTTGGGTTTGTAAAGGCGGACGATTGATGGCTAAATGATAGAAAATGGCGTACAATAATCAATGTTGAACAAGAAAATGGCGTACAAAATGCTGGATAGATTACTGCAACCACCTGAAGATCATAGTTTTTTCCTATTTGGGCCTCGTGGGGTTGGCAAAACGACCCTCTTAGAACATGCGCGCTTTGCAGATTCTGCCTTATTTATTAATTTGTTAAAGCCGGATACGGAAGCACGGTTTGCAAGGCATCCCGAGTCATTAGAAGCGATTGTTAAAAGTCTGCCTGCACAAACCAGTCATGTGGTGATTGATGAGATTCAAAAATTACCCAAGCTGCTGGATATGGTGCACTACCTGATTGAAACCACGGATAAGCACTTTGTGTTAACTGGATCCAGCGCACGTAAATTACGTCATGGCGGCGCTAATCTACTTGCAGGGCGCGCATTTGTTTATGATTTATTTCCGCTGAATGTTTTGGAATTAAAAGATCAGTTTAATCTGAATGATGCACTCACCTTTGGCACTTTGCCTAAAATGCTCAGCTTTAAAACCGATGATAAAAAACGCCAATACTTGCAAGCTTACGCCAATACTTATTTAAAAGAAGAAATTTGGGCGGAACAATTTATTAAAGAATTAGATCCATTCCGGAACTTTCTTGAAGTGGCCGCACAATGTAATGGGAAAATTATTAATTTTTCTAATATCGGTGCTGATGTGGGCGTGAATGAAGCCATGATTAAAAAATATTATTCGATTCTGGAAGATACGCTGATTGGTTTTTTCTTAAATCCATTTCAGCATTCTTTTCGTAAACGCTTGAGTAAAAAACCGAAATTTTATTTTTTTGATACAGGGATTGTGCGTACATTAAGTGGACAACTCCCTCTGCCGCTTTTAGAAAAAACCAGCTATTATGGGGAAGTTTTTGAGCATTTTATTATTTTACAGTGCAAGCAATTGGCGCGTTATTATTTTTCTGAATTTCGTTTTAATTTTCTTAAAACTAAAGATGATGCGGAAATTGATTTGGTCATTGAGCGGCCCGGGCAAAGCGTTTTATTTATTGAAATTAAAAGCAGTGATAATGTCACAGAAAAAGATTTATTGACATTGCGAACATTGAGTCGTGATTTTGGGGCATGTGAGGCGGTTTGTTTTAGTCGTGATCCTTATGCTAAACAGTATGAACAAGTTTTGGTGTTGCCTTGGTTGGAGGGCTTAAAGAAATATTTTGTGCCACGGGAGATTAGGTGATCATCAATTCAAACCCTAAAGCATGAAGCAATAGCATCATCTGGGTCGCGTAAATGGGGATCGTGAATTTGTCTGATATTTTTTTTCATTTGTTTATCCTTCCTCTTTCATTGTATCCATAAGGATACATTTTTACTAATACTAAATGATTTGATTTTTGGATCAAAAATAAGTTAATGTTTAATTTTAGATCATTTATAACTATATAATTGGCTTTATTTACAAAAAGATATCTATTATAATACCTATATAAATATCTATTTAGGAGCCTTTTAATGCAAATTGTAACTGCGACTGAGTTAAAACGGGACATGAAACATATTCTTGACCAATCTATTGCGACAAAAGAACCCGTGATTATTAAGCGTCCGCATGGGCAAGATATGGCTTTGATTGCGCTTTCTGAATATGAGTCTTTAAAAGAAACGGCTTATCTATTGGGGAATAAAGCTAATGCGCAACATCTGGCTGAATCTATACAACAGCTTGATGATGGGCGCATCATAAAAAAACAATTTGAGGATCTTGAATAAAAATGCACATTGTTTTTACGGAATCTGCTTGGGCAGATTATTTGTATTGGCAGCAACACGATAAAGCAATTGTTAAAAAAATTAATGCGTTGATAGCTGATATCAAAAAAAATCCGATTTCAGGTTTAGGAAAACCTGAGCCATTAAAATATCAGCTAAAAGGATATTATTCACGCAGAATCAATCAAAAAGATCGGCTGGTTTATCAAGTCACAGAAAAAAATATATTGCAGATTGTTTCTGTTCGGTTTCATTATGAAGAGTAAAATAAAAGATCGAAGAAATTGAAAACTAGTCTAAGCACAATCACTTGCATTATTTTTTTCAGCTTCTACTTTTAGCCTTAAGCCTAAGCCGTGTAACAGCCAGGTTAAACTGGTTAATTTAGGATTGCCGTTTATAGAAAGCATTTTGTATAAGCTTTCATGTCCTAAGTGCGCGCGTTCAGAGATGAACGTTTAAGGGGTTTATTCTTGACTATTTTATATAGGCGTGTAAAATGGTATAAACAATATTACATAGGTACATAAAAATGTCACGCCCTATCCCTCGGTCTTTACTGCCTATCTTCCCCGATCCCGCTTTTGGGCGACAAATGCGGTTTATTGCTGGCCCAAGGCAAGTCGGAAAAACCACCCTGGTGAAGGCCTTTTTAAAGCAACACCACTGTGAAAAGCTTTATTACAATTGGGATGTCAAAGAAACTCGTGCGCGGTTTCGTCAAAACCCAGACTTCTTTTTTGAAGATATTTATTCTTTAAAAAACCACGACCCCAAGGACATTTGGTTGTGTTTTGATGAAATCCATAAAGTAAAAAATTGGAAAAATATTTTAAAAGCCCATTTTGATCAGCATGAAAAAGAGATGCATACGATTGTCACCGGGAGTGCGCGCTTAGATTTATTTAGAAAATCCGGCGATAGTCTTGCTGGACGTTATTTTTTATTTCATTTATTGCCCATCACATTAAGTGAAATGCAAAGTCAACACGCACCCGTATTGCCTATGCGCGCTCAAGATTTTATCGAAATGCAATTATCACGTGAAAAAAATACACACAAACAAGCAACAGAATTTTTAAAGCTACTCCTTGAATTTAGTGGATTTCCTGAACCTTTAACGCAGGCTACAAAACCTTTTCACCGCATTTGGCAGCGCAATTATTTAGAGCGTATTGTTTATGAAGACTTAAGAGAAATTACTTTGATTCAAGATTTAGATAAAACAGCGCAATTACTAGAGCTTATGCCGGAGCGTATTGGAAGTCCGCTGTCGATTAATGCATTGCGCGAAGATTTGGAAATTAATTTTGCGACCGCTAAAAAATATCTTAAATATTTAGAACTGGCTTATGTTTTATTTTCTATCAAGCCTTATCATAAAAAAATTCAAAATGCGATTAAAAAAGAAACAAAAGTTTATTTTTATGATTGGACCAAAGCAGCAACGCCTGGTGCAAAATTTGAAAATTATATTGCTTGTGAATTATTGACCTTGGTTCATTTATGGAATGGTTCAGGGCAAGGGACAATGGATTTACAATTTGTGAAATTAAAAGGTCAAAGTGAGATTGATTTTTTAATCACGAAAGATCAAAAACCGTGGTTGTTGATTGAGGCTAAGTTAAGTGAAGAGGGTATTAGTTCTTCGCATAAAACTTTGGCGGAGCATTTAGGCGGCATTCCGTTGGTACAGGTGGTGCAAAAGGCGGGCGTTGCTAAGCGCTTGCCGAATGGGGTTTTTGTTGTTTCTGTAGAGCGGTTGGTTTAAACATATTGATTTAAGCACAATCACTCGCATTATTTTTTTCAGCCTCGACTCTTAATCTTAAACCTAAGCCATGTAACAACCATGTAAGGCTGGTTAACTTGGGATTACCATTCACAGAAAGCATTTTGTATAAACTTTCGCGTCCTAAATGGGCGCGTTCAGAGATACAAGCCATGCCGCCTTCTTGGGCGATGACAACATTTCTAATAGCCATCATGATGATGGCTTGATCTCCAGACTCTAATGCTTGATTGATATATTCGGCCGCAACATTTGGATCGCGTAAATGCAGGTCATGAATTTCTCTAATATTTTTTTTATGCATTTTTTTGCCTTTTATATAAACGCCAGTAATTTTTGGCTAAGATAATATCTTTTTTCTGCGTTGATTTATTGCCACCACAAAGCAATAGGTAAATGTTCAATTCTTCTTTGGCATAATAAACACGGTATCCAGGCCCAAAATGTATCCTAAGCTCATAAACACCTTCGCCTATGGATTCACTGTCGCCAAATAGCCCCAATTCCATACGATCAATGCGCGAAATAATCGCGGCTTTTGCCTTAAAGTCTTTAACAGAGTCCAACCATAAAGAATAAGGACAATAGCCTTGGTGATCGATATAAGCGTTAATGATATTTGTAGCCTGCATATAATTGTATCCTATAGGATACATAAGTCAAGTATCCTGTTTTGACGCAAATTAGGCTATTGGACTTGGAAAGAGAAAAAGATGATTATTTTTATTTTGGTAACATATGCTTTTAGGTTATTGGCTGTCAAGAGGTTTAGTACAAGTGGTTAAAATGGCAAGCGTTTCTACGGGCTTTCCAAATGGGGTTTTTGTTGTTTCTGTGGAGAGGTTGGTTTAACTGTCAAAGGTCATTATTTTTAAATAATCAGCCATGCGCGCTGCGCGTTCTGACTCTTCTTTTCGTTGTTTCTCATCTGCATCAATATGATTTCCATTTAGTTTCACATAAGTGTAATTTTGCTTTTTTTGCTGTTTTTGCTGTTGCTGTTGCTGTTGCTGTTGCTGTTGCTGTTGCTGTTGCTGTTGCTGT
>CAZPAA010000056.1:0-10149 GCA_964584425.1 uncultured Gammaproteobacteria bacterium
AGCCATACTTCAATTTATTAAAGATTCAGCCCATAAAAAAAGCAAGCTTCCTAAAATAACCATTGAAATGGATCAAACTTTAAGTGCTGCGCAACATGCTGAACTTACCAAAGACTTACAAGGCATCAGCAAAGATTCCGTGGAAGTATTTGGCAGCAACTTTGGGCTTACGGGTGCTGCAACAGGAACAAAATATCAACTCGAGCGCGATGGCTCCGGTGCCAATCATGAGATTGTAAACAAAAGAGATTCCCTCACTGTCTCCAACAAATGATAGTTGCTTGCCTCACCAGTTAATGTTATTATGCTAACATTATTACATTGTTGTGGCAGTTATGTTAAGTAAAAAAAATGAAGTTAACAATCATTCCAGTACAGAAATCGGACGCATTGGCAGCGCCACGGGGTTAAGTCTTAACAGCCCCAGAGAGACCACTTCCAGTGGCAGTGACTCATCAAATGGCTCAACTGAAAGTAGGTGGAGCTGGGTGCGTAAATATATACCACTGCCTGCTCTTGGAGAATTACCCGGGGTCTTAACTGCTTTTTTTAGTTTTGGTTTAGGCCAAGGAATATCCTTAACCACTAACAATTCATTGCTATCAATATACTCGGCCGCAGCAGGACCTCAAGCAGGGATAGCTGTAAGCCAGCGCCGGTCTCGAAAAAAATTAAGACAAAAAATAAAATCATTAGAAGAAGATGCAAAAAAATTACAAGCTCGTCTTGATGCAAATAAAACTCTACTGGGCCCAGATAAAATGAAATTTCTCGCAGAACTCATCGAAGATGCTGTAGCGACTATTGGTGCTGCAAAAGCCAGAGGAAATTTCGATTTTTACAAAGAACTTGTTGATGTTATTTTTTCGCTGTTTTTTTTGGCTCGTTGTGGAATTGAGTTTAGCCGTTTAGGTGCTCCGAATGAGAACGGTGACATGATTAATGCACTGCCCTACATCGACTGTATTTTTTTCAGCTTAAGTGCTTATTTCTGCTGGCTTGGAAATTCACGGCTCAATGAAACAAATCTACTGATCAGCGATGCTGAAAATGACGGATCGGCTATCAGAACCATTATGAAATTAGGGCTTGAACAACTGAGTCAAAACAATCAGGCAACCAATTCAAATGTACCCTCTGCGCAACCAGAGCAAAGTATCCAGCCTTCTCCAGCCATCACGATTACATCCAATATTGATATTGATATTGAATTACAAGGCAGTGCTGCAATCGCTGCTGCAAATTCTGCTCTAAGAGTTGAACAAAGTATCCACAAAATAGTGACTGAAGATCAAACCGGTATTGGCGGAGGTAGTCATCGTCGTAAAGACAAGAAGAAAAAATATGGGGAAGATGGGCCACCCGATATGGCGCCACCTCGACCACCTATTCAATCTCAGTATGTGCCTGTGCAGCCGCCTACATCAGCACCGCCTACTCGGGCGAGTCTACTTCCGCTGCATCAAATTACAAATGGGGTATTGAATGGGGATGGTAGTAACAATCATAACAACGGCACAAATGTTAATAATCTCTCTCCTAAAGAGGGAGAGATCGCTCTGGTCATTAATTAAAATCAAATCATTTCACTTTCATCAATTGATGAATCACTTCCAATGGTCTGATAATCGCAGCTTTGTGATTAAAAATCACAATCGGGCGCTCGAGTAAGATTGGATGTTTTGTAACTATTTTAAAAATTTGATCATCGCTTAATTTAGGATCGTCAAGTTTAAACTCTTTATAGACTTCCTCTTTTTTACGCAACATGTCACGCACGGGAATGTTTAACATGTTGTGTAGGCGCTTTAGATCAGCGGTTGTGGGAGGAGTTTTTAGATATTCAATCACCTTGGGAAGAAATCCATGGTCTGTCAGAAAGGTTAGCGCCTCCCTGGATTTGCTGCAACGCGGGTTGTGGTAGATGGTTAGGGTGTTTGGCATCGATGGGTTCCTTTGGGCTTCAATCGCCATCTTACCTCATTTCAAATGATTAATTAAATATTAAGGAAATATCATTGATTTAATTGTTATATAACTTTCTTATTTTGTATTTTTCATGTTATTATATATAAAATTTAAATTGTTTCAATAAAATATACTTATAAAGCAGGAGATTGACACATGAATCCTCCCATACTTGTCGCTGAAAGCCCAACCCGTAAACGAAAACTTCCTGCTTCAGAAGATCAAGGCTCAGACCCCAACTCAAACGAGCGAAAGAAAGCCAGGCAAACCGTGGCCTTGCATTACCTATTCAATGGTGCAGTTGCAGAAGATCACCGTGTTGCTACTAACTCCTTTATCGCACTTTATGAAGCCTATCAAGACACGGATGTTGAATGTTCTGTCACGCCCCAAACGATGGCTGACAATTATTTCAAGTTAACAGATAAGATCCTAGAAAAAAGCGACACCGAAAAAATTGAAAGATTTGATGAAGTACAAACGATAGTAAAAGCATTTATGGCAAAAGCCTCGAGTGATGCTTATTTTTCTCCTTTTTCTGATCTAACAATACAAACAAGATTTAATTTTTGCCAAGCATTTTTAGCGTTGAAAAATAATGCCTATGCCAATGAACGCGTACATTTATTAAAAGTATTAGATTTGATCGTTAAAAATCCATCGAGTTTATGGAAATATACGCAAGGTTGTTGTGACTTAATCATTCAATCTTGCACCAAACAAGAGGAAAATTCAGAGGATGATATGACTACATTGGCTGATGAATTTATAAATGAAGCAAACCGCGTCTTACAAATTGCGCAAAACAGCGTCGTTCCAGCAGTATATGAAGTGGTGCAAGCAGCCGCTGTAAAAATCAGGAAATCAGCCTTATTGATGTATGTATTTTCAGTAAAGGATTTACAAAACGTCCCACTATCAGAACAAAATGCACAAACCTTCGAAAATATTTATAAGCTTACACTAAAAACCATTTCTCTAAATGCTGTACATGCAATTGAAAATAATTTTTTTGATGAAATAGAAAGATTGCTCAAAACCACCTTGACTGAACTTAGCTTAGATAAAGTATCTGCCCCCGATGATTTTTATAATCGTCAGATTGAATTAAATATGATTTTGTTTAAGCAATATAAAATGGATCCGAATCTATCTCTTGAGAGGCAAAAAGAATTATATGGAGAAATCTTTTCAAGACTGAAAAACTTAAAAGTGCAAGCAAAAGGCACACGCAAAGCATCTATAAATATTGTTAATTTGATCAACAGTAAAATGGATGTGCTAAACGATCATGCATCTGCTCACAGAGTTTTTCCTTGGGTAAGCGCAAATGAGAGAGATAGCCATAGTCCTTCGCCTACGTTTTCAGAACTATCAACGGATTCGCATATTTCATCTTCTACGCAGGGATCTGTTTCAATCAGATTATAATCGTTGTCTTAATGCTTCGAACAATCCAATACCCGTGGCAACGGACACATTGAGACTCTGAATCTGACCTTGCATGGGAATATACGCTAAATGATCACACTCTTGTTCAGTCAGTGCGCGTAAGCCTTTGCCTTCACTCCCTAATACTAAACCAAGGCCCCCAGTTAATTTCATTTGATAAAGCGATTGCGCGCTAGCGCTTGCAGTGAGGCCTACAAACCAAATGCCTTGTTGTTTTGCAATTTGTAATGCACGGCGTAAGTTTGTGACTTGTACGATAGGAATAAATTCAGTGGCGCCCGTTGCAATTTTTCGCACCAATGGTGTTAAAGTTGCGCTCTGTCTTTTGGGGATGATGACCAGATCAACACCAGCGGCTTCTGCGGTACGTAAGCACGCGCCTAAATTATGTGGATCTTGAATAGAATCTAACACCAATAATAGCGGTTGCGATTTTAAATTGGCTAATAAATGTTCTAAATCGCTTTCTTGATATTCTTCTATTTTTGCAAGTAATACTGCGCCTTGATGTACGCCGTCTTGCGTGAGTTGATTGAGTTTGGTTGTTGTGACGTTTTCAATGGGTAAATGCTGCGCGCGTGCAAGAGAAAGAATTTGATTGATGCGATCATCTGATCGTTTTTCAGTAACAAATAAAGTAATTGCATGCTGCGGTTTTTGATTGAGAAAAGCTTCAATGGTGTGAAGGCCGTAGATGTATTGTTTATGTGTGGTTGACATTGTGTTGCTCCAAAAAATTCCCCCTTTGAAAAAGGGGGACCTACTCGAGGATCCCGATTTATGCAACAACCCCCTTTTCCAAAGGGGGATTTTACGATTTGGTTTTTTTAACTGCTGGTTTTTTTGTAGACCTTTTCTTAGGCTTTTTTGTAGATTTTTCTTTAATCTTTGCTTTAGGTTTTGTTTTAGTCTTAGTTTTTGATTTCTCATTATCTTTCACTTCAAAATCAATTTTACGCTCGTCTAAATCGACCCTCACTACGCGAACTTCAATGACATCACCTAAACTGTATTTTTTACCGCTGCGTCTTGCCGATAAGCTATGGCTTTTATCATCGTACGTGTAATAATCATTGCTCAAGGTAGACACATGCACCAACCCTTCAACAAAAATATCTTTTAATTCAACAAAAAAACCAAATCCCGTCACGCCAGAAATAATACCGGTAAAAATATCACCGACTTTATCCAGCATATATTCGCATTTCAGCCATAAGGTCACATCACGTGTTGCTTCATCGGCACGACGCTCGGTCATGGAGCAATGTTCCGCGCAGAGTTGCATTTTACTTTCCATCTGCTGTATTTCGCGCTTTTGATGCTGCAATGCTGCACGTATCGCGCGATGCACTAATAGATCAGGATAACGGCGAATCGGAGAGGTAAAATGAGTATAAGCTTCATAGGCTAAGCCAAAATGACCTATATTTTCCGGAGAATATTGCGCTTGCGCCATCGAGCGCAATAATACGGTTTGTAATAAATGTGCATCGGCACGTGGGCGAGTCAGTTCCAGTAGTTTTGTATAATCTTTGGGGGTCGGTTTTTCACCTCCTCCTAAAGTCAAACCCAGTTGTTGTAAAAATGCACGCAATTGTATTAATTTCAAAGGGGTCGGTCTATCGTGCACACGATATAATAAAGGCAATTTTTGCGCGGTTAAAAAATCTGCGGCGGCGACGTTTGCAACCAGCATGCATTCTTCAATCAATTGATGTGCAATATTGCGCGCAACGGGAACGATATTTTTTATTTTGCGATCCTTGTCAAAAATAATTTCTGATTCGACTGTTTCAAATGAAATCGCGCCGCGTACATCACGTTGTTTTGATAAGAGATTAAATAATTCATTTAAATTATCTAAATACGGTAATAAATTTTCAGGGATGCCAGCGTCCCTTCCTCCTAAGTAATCAGCGACTTTAGTATAAGTTAATCGTGCGTGAGATTGCATCACACCTTCAAAAAACCGTGTTTTTTTCACTAAGCCTTTCTTATCAATGATGGCTTCACAGACCATGCAAAGGCGATCGACCTTGGGATTTAACGAGCATAATTCATTCGATAATATGGTAGGTAACATGGGCAAGACTTTATCAGGGAAATACACCGAATTCCCGCGGGCAAATGCATCTACATCAAGACCAGTGCCTGATTTTACATAATGACTGACATCTGCAATCGCAACCAATAATTTATATTCACCATTTTTTTGCTTTTCACAATAAACGGCATCATCAAAATCTTTTGCAGTAGCACCATCAATCGTGACCAAAGGCAGTGAGCGAATATCTTCTCGCCCTTTTTTATCTTGTTCTGACACTTCTTTGGTGAAATGTTTTGCTTCATCTAATACCGCTTTTGACCATTCATGCGGCAATTGGTAAGCACGGATCGCGACATCAATTTCCATCCCCGGCGCCATATGCTCGCCTAACACTTCAGTGATTTGTGCAATCGCGCGATTTTTTTTCGTTGGATACTGGACAAGCTTTGCGATCACCATTTGTCCGGGTTTGACTTTAATTTTGCTGTCTTTACTGATAAAAATATCTTGCACAATATGTTTATTTTCTGGCGATAACATCGGCATTCCATATTCTTCAAAGTATCGACCAACGACTTCTTCAGTATGGCGCTCTAAAATACGCACAATACTGCCTTCTCTGCCGCGTGAAGAATTTTCTAATTCACGCACCAACACTCTATCATTGTGAAATACTTGGCGCATTTCATAATGGGATAAATAAAAATCAGGACTGCCATCATCAGGAATGCAAAAACCATAACCATCGCGGTGCGCACTGACGCGGCCAGCTACCAGTGACATTTTATCGATTAATCCGTAACCACCGCGGCGATTACGCACGATTTGCGCATCTCGCTCCATCGCCCTTAAGCGATATTCAAATGCGGGGATTTCTTCTTCAGTTAAAGCAAAAATATCTGTCAGTTGCTCAAGTGTCAAAGGTTTATCTTTTTTTTCCAATATTTGTAAAATATATTCGCGACTCGGTGAAGGTTGCGGATATTTTTCCGTTTCGCGTTGTGCGAAGGGATCTTCGGGGAAACGATATTTATTCATGCTTTTCTCTTATCAATTTTTTCGCGTACCTAAAGTGATGCCTATCAGTCCAAAAATAGCAATGGGCAAAAGTGCGGCAAAAAACGGTGGGAACTGATACACCAACGCCAGCGGCCCAAACACTTCAGATAATACATAAAAACAAAAACCCATAATCATCCCGGCTAATAACCGTAGGCCCATTGACGCGCTACGCAAAGGGCCAAAAATAAACGGCACAGACAACAACATCATCACAATTATAGCCAAAGGCTGCAGCGCCTTTTTCCAGAAATTGAGTAAATAAGGTTTATTATCTAGGCCATTATCTTGTAAATAAGCGGCATATTGGTATAAACCGCGCATGGATAAGTCATCGGGATCGACCAGCACCACATTTAAGATGTGTGGGGAAACCCACTGGGTAAGCTTTTGCGATGCCAGGTACTCTGTGGTAACTTGGGTGGGAGAGACCAAACTTCGATGGATATCAGATAAATGCCAAGCACCCTCCTGATACACCGCTTCTTTAATGTAAGTGACGCTTTTTAGTGCTAATTGTTGATCAAATTCATAATCGGTAATGCCACTCATGTGGGATTCGCCATCAATTTGCGCAATATGAATAAAATGCCTTCCATGACGCACCCACGTGCCCTGCACGGTGAGTACCGCCTGCCCGCCACTACGTGCATTGACTTTATACGCATCCGCCCAATATTCTGTTTTGGGGACGATGTATTCTCCCATTAGGCCCATTAAAACAGCTAAAACTAAGCCCCATTGAAAAACAATGGCGCAGATCCGCATGATGGAAACACCACTGGCACGCATCACAATCAGCTCGCTGTGACTGGCTAATAATCCTAATCCCAATAAAACGCCGACTAAACTCGTCATTGGGAATAATTCATACAAACGCCGTGGCAATGTCAGCGCCACATAAACAAATGCATTCCAGGTTGTGTAATGATCTCGCCCCACGCCACCCAGTTCATGAATAAATGCAAATAAAAAATCTACACCTAACACTAAAAGCACAATTGGAATCGTGGTGAGTAGCAAAGTTTTACTGATGTATTTTGAAATGTGATAAAGCATTTAACGAATTTTCCAAGGTAATATGCGTGTACGCAAACAAAACCAAAGTAAACTAATCAGCAAACCGACAGCCACCACCCAATACATGCCAATAAAGAACACACCGATTGAATCCCCCACCCAACCTTTAGCCAGAATTAATAAATTGGTGTACACAATCACCACTAAAATCGCTGGCAGCGCATTCGCGTATTTACCTTGGCGTGGTTTTAATTCTGATAATAACATCGCTAAAATCGCCATGACTAATACCGATACGGTAAGCGAATAACGCCATTGTAGTTCTGCGCGACTTTTGGGTGTATTGCTTCCCCGCAGTTCTACCGTACTTAACACACGTTCACGCATGCGATATTCCGCTTCTTTTTGCATTAACCGCACGCCGTATTCATCAAAGGTCATGCGTTGATAATCGACCCGCCCGGGTATACCAAAATAACGCTCACCTTTTTTTAGCACGATATAATTGGCCTGTGTGTTTGGATCGCTCCATTCTGAGGCTTGATGGCTAGTAATAATATTCGACCCCTGCTGCTCAGAATTTTGCTCTGCAATAAATACGCCTTGTGCTTGCTGGGTGTTTTGATCAAACCCTTCAATGTAAATCACGTAGCGTCCATCTTGAATGGTTTGAAATCGTCCAGGCAAGATCAAGCGGGTTAATAAATCTTGCTCGGCCTGCGCCAATACTTTGGTGAGTTGATGCATGGTGTGCGGCGCCCAGTAAAAATTAAGTAATGCGGTGAGTAGCATCACCACCCCGGTTGGCAACAATAGGGTTTTGAATAGTTCTACGCGTCCATAGCCACAGGCGCGCAAAGCGGTCATTTCAGAGTCGGCATATAATCGGCCCAGTCCCAGCACAATCCCAAAGAAAAATGCCAATGGCAATAAAAAGCTCGATAAAAATGGAATATTGAGCAGTAACACATAAAACACTAAATGAAAGGATAATAAACCTTGCGCCGCATCCGCCAAATAGCCCACAAACGCATTAGACAAGCTAATGAGCAACAAAACTAACAACACCGCTAGGCTTGCGAGAGTAACTTCTTGGATGACATAACGAGAGATAAGTAAATGACGCACGGGTAAGTACCTGATTGAATGGTACCATTATAGGCAAATTCACGGTAGAATGTAAACCGCGTTGTGTATTCCCCCTTTTCAAAGCGGATTGTTGCATAAATGTTAACCTCTTCGTAGGGACGCAACATGTTGCGTCCCAGTGTAGGGGTAATAATTTGAACTATGAATGCCACATTGTTTTTTTACGGGGGTAAATTAATTTATGTTGTTAAATTCGACACTTGGACGCAACATGTTGCGTCCCTACGAAGAAATCAACCTTTATACAACAACCCCTTTTCAAATTTATAGGAAGCAACCATGGATTATCTTTTAAAAATCGGCACGGCTGAAGCTGAAAAATCTGACGCCTTAATTTTACCCGTTTTTCAAGACGGTAAACTATCTGCCACTGGCAAACACATTGACAAACAAAGCGGGAATTTTTTAACTAAAATCCTAAAAATTGGCGATATGTCCGGAAAATTTAAGCAAACGCTGGTGTTGCATGATGTTCCTGGCATCAAAGCCAAACGCGTGATATTACTGGGCTGCGGTAAAGAAGAAGAATTAACTGAAGGGAAATATCAAGATCTGATTTATCAACTTATCAGCTGCTTGCGCCAAACCAGCGCAACCGAGGTGGTGTGCCTGTTGCCTGAAGTTGCGCTAAAAAATCGCTCTTTAGCCTGGAAAATCCGGCATCTTGTCATCCATGCCCATGCGGCGCTGTATGAACTCAACACATTTAGAAGCAAAAAAGACAGTGAAAATAAATTAAACCGCATCACTTTTTTAATTTCTAAGGAAGATCAGCAGGCAAGCAAACAAGCCATCAAAGAAGGCATCGCCATCGGCAATGCTATGAATATGGCAAAAAATTTGGAAAATGCGCCTGCGAATATTTGTAATCCTGCCTATCTCGCTTCTGCAGCGGTAAAATGGGCGAAAAAACATAAAGCCGTCAAATCCACCATCCTCGGTGAAAAACACATGGAAAAATTGGGTATGGGCGCACTGCTTGCGGTGGGACTTGGCAGTGATAACGAATCTAAACTGATTGTGCTTGAATATCACGGCGGGAAAAAATCACAAAAACCCGTTGTTTTAGTCGGCAAAGGCATTACATTTGATACCGGTGGGATTTCACTCAAACCCAGCAATGCCATAAACGGCATGAAATATGATATGTGTGGTGCGGCCAGTGTATTTGCTGCACTGCAAGTGGCCGTAGAGCTCGAGTTACCACTCAATATTGTGGTTGTGATTGCCAGCGCTGAAAATATGCCCGATGGTCATGCGACCCGGCCTGATGATATTGTCACCACGATGTCTGGGAAAACCGTGGAGATCGGTAATACCGATGCGGAAGGACGCTTAGTGTTGTGTGATGCGCTCACTTATTGTGAACGCTTTAATCCCGAAGTGGTTATCGATGTGGCCACATTAACTGGCGCTTGTATTGTCGCGTTAGGATCACAAGCGAGTGGCCTGCT
>CAZPAA010000057.1:0-10125 GCA_964584425.1 uncultured Gammaproteobacteria bacterium
TTATTATTACCCGTTCATTATCCTGGCCTTGTTTTTGACGAACAAATTCATAAGTTTATTGATGCGGCAACCGAGCAAACCACATTGTTTGGCCAGCATATTTTAGCGTACTCTTCGGCGTTTATTCCTATTGTTGCTGCATTTGTTGTGTATTTTATTCTTGTGCCGATTATGGTGTTTTTTATGTTGAAGGATAAAAGACAAATTACAGCTTGGTTTACGCGGTTTATGCCGGTGCAAAGTGGTTTAGTCACCCGAGTGTGGATAGAAGTTTATGATCAATTAGGCAATTACGTGCGCGGGAAAGTCGCTGAGATGATGATTGTTGGCATTACCAGTTGGGTTGTGTTTGCAATTATGGGGCTACATTATGCATTGCTAATGGCGGTAGTCATTGGTTTATCCGTGTTAATTCCCTATATCGGTGCTGCGATTGCGACCATTCCCATTGCGATGATTGGATTTTTCCAATGGGGTTTTAGCCCGCACTTTTTCTACTTTATGCTCGCTTATGCGGCGCTGCTTGCATTTGATGGGAATTTGTTGGTGCCTTTGTTATTTTCTAGTGCGGTTAATATTCATCCGTTGGCGATTATTATTGCGGTGGTGTTTTTTGGAGCACTGTGGGGCTTTTGGGGCGTATTTTTTGCGATCCCGTTGGGAATTCTTATCAAAGCCGTGATCAATGCTTGGCCAGAGCCGAAGAATGCTGAGCATTCATAAAATATTTAAATTCTTTATATAAAATCGCTACTAAATCATTGCCTTTATAAATTAATGGGACACTGGCGCGCTCCCAGGGCGGGATTTTGTGTTTTTGGAAGAATTTTTTGAGGGTTTGCCCATCGCCTTGTTGGCGGAAGCGAATGGTGATGTTTTGATCGCCCAGTGTTTTTTTAATTTCTTTAATAATGCTTTCAGATAATACCGGTTTGGGTGGATTGAATTCTGCTGTGAGTTTTGCGAATAGGTTGTCGCGATAAAGTCTGATACTGTAGTTTTGCCAAGTAACGATGGCTTTGACATCGTTTTTCATGGCTAATAATTTTTGAATTTCAGTTAATTGCGACAGGCTAGGCATGGGAATGTTGTTATTCATTAACCAGGTTCTTAATAAATAAGCTTGCATATTCGCATCAAACGTTAATAATTTTTTCCGTGATAAGGTATCAGGGAAATCGCCTTCAAGATTCATTAGCTCCTGATTTAAATAATGATCTAATACCTGTTGGGAACTAGCGCAATGCCCTGCGCTGCGAGAAACGGTTTGCGCAGCCGCTGGGAAGCGTTGTTTTAACAACGGAATGATTTCATGACGTAAAAAGTTGCGATCGAATTGGGTGTTTGCATTGCTTTCATCATCAATCCAGGTTAAATCGTGAGTGGCTGCATAATGTAAAATATCTTCGCGAGGGATGCTTAATAAAGGTCTTGCGTGTTGCTGCTCACATTGCGGCATTGCGGCCAAACCTTTTGGGCCTGCGCCACGCAGTAATTGTAATAATACCGTTTCGAGTTGATCATCTTGATGATGACCAGTGCATAAAATTTCATTTTGTTTTAATTCAGTTGAAAAATAATCATAACGTGCTTGACGTGCGTAAGCTTCGATGCTTTCGCCTTTTTGTGGGTTTAAGTTTAATGCTTGGGTTGTTAAAGGAATATCTAACGCTGCACACACTTGTTTCGCATGCGCTTCCCAATTGTCTGAATTCGGATGCAAACCATGATTTAAATGAATCGCACGCAGTGAAAAAGATTGTGTGGCTTGCAATTGTTTTAGCGCATGTAATAACACATGCGAATCAACCCCGCCGCTGTAGCCGATGGCTAGATGAACAGGTGCTTGTAACGCTTCTAGAAAATTGTTGAGTTCATTGAGTAGCATGTTTTTTTCGCCCCCTTTTTATAAAGGGGGCCGGCGTCTGCGCCGGGGGGATTTGAAAACTTCAGATAACCACCAGCATCGCAAAATCCCCCCGCGAAACGCGGCCCCCTTTATGAGAGGGGGCGAGATAAGAAATCAGCTCGCAGCTGCCCCCCTTATAAAAAGGGCAAGATTACACCGCCAACAATCGTTGATAACGTTTTTTCAACAAATCATCCATGGATAACGCTTGCAATGTTTGCAAATGTTTTGTTAGCGCCGCTTTTAACTTTAATGCCATTTCTGTTGGATTGCGATGTGCTCCGCCCAAGGGTTCTGGTATCACTTCATCATTAAGTTTTAATTCATTCAAGCGCTCTGCAGTCATTTGCATTGCTTCTGCCGCTTGCGGTGCGCTTGCGGCACTTTTCCATAAAATAGATGCGCAGCCTTCGGGGGAAATAACCGAATAGGTACTATATTGCAACATTAATAAACGATCGCCAACGCCAATGCCGAGCGCGCCACCAGAACAGCCTTCGCCTAAAATCGTACAAATAATCGGGGTTTTTAATTGTGACATCACCATTAAATTACGCGCAATTGCCTCGCTTTGGCCGCGTTCTTCACCCCCGACGCCAGGATAGGCACCGGAAGTATCAATAAATGTAAGAACCGGTAAATGAAATTTTTCCGCAAGTTTAAATAAACGCATCGCTTTACGATACCCTTCTGGATTTGGCATACCAAAATTACGTTTAATTTTTTCCGTGGTATTACGCCCTTTTTGATGCGCAACCAGCATCACGGGCTTACCATCAAAACGCGCGGTTCCACCAATAATTGCAGCGTCATCGCTGTATAAACGATCGCCATGCAATTCATCAAAATCTGTAAATAGATAAGGCACATAATCACTGAAATAAGGCCGCTGCGGATGCCGCGCCAATTGCGCAATTTGCCAATCACTTAAACGAGAAAAAATACCTTGCGTGAGCTGTTTATTTTTTTCTTCTAACTTTTTAATTTCTTCACTGATATTAATGTTGGCATCACTACCCACCATGCGCAGTTCTTCAATTTTGGTATTGAGCTCGGCGATGGGTTGTTCAAAATCTAAAAATTGGAGTTTCATACAAATCGGATCCATAAATAGCCAATGACTAGAACGGTCAATACTACCACACACCCGCCGCTGTATGCCATAAACCCGGGTGAGGGCCGCATGCCAGCTGGGATCCGAGGGCTTTGCAAGGCTTTAAAGTTAAACCAGGCCAGACACGGCGCGGTACAAAATGCCAGTGCGGTGGCTAAATCAATCATAAAGATCAAGGATTGAGACAACCAAGCTAAAAATACCAGGGCAAGAATCGCAATTGAGCTTGCAATAACAAAATATTGGCCGCGGCTCATGGGCACGGTTTCAGCCAGTTTGAGTAATTTTTCATTTTTAAGAGAAACAAAAGGCACGAGCAAAATACCTCGCAACATCCGCGGAAAGCCATCGGTAATCATCAGTAAACTCGAAAACATCACCGAAAACGCACAAAAATCGATAATCGGTTTAGTCCACTCCCCAAGCCGCGAAGTATACAAACCGATAAACTGCGCAACAAATTCAGAAGAATTATTAGAGAATTCAATTCCACCCTGATACATAATCCCCGCACCTAAAAATACGAAAAAGAATGCCAAAATAATCGTACCTATATACCCAATATCAAAATCCAAAATCACTTGTTTTAAGGTCGGGTGATAGCCTGTATCGTGCTCACGCGCCAGCGTCCACATGGAATTGAGTACCGCTAAATCAACCGCGGTCGGCATCCAACCCACCAGCGCTACCATAAAAAAGTAATCGCTGACAGTCAGTGTTGAAAATTCAGGGAACAGTCTAAAACTCTCCCAAGGAATTTCCTTCCAAATAAGAATGCTGACAAAAATCGTGGATATCACCATCAGCAGCAACAAGCCTTTATTAACGAAGTCCAACCAGCGAAACCGCCCGATCCCAATCAATAAAATACAAAAGGCCATCAGTAAGGTACTGGTGAGCACGGGGTTATGGGGTAAATGCAATAAATTTTCGAGGAGCGCGGCGGTCGTTATCGTCACCGCAGCCTGCACTGCAATAACGCCGGAGATTAAAATCAAAATAAATATCCATAATACGACAGAACCCTGCCGGCGGTAGGAAGTCAGCAACGATTCTCCTGTAGCAACCGCATAATGCGGTCCCGAACGAAATGCCGGATATTTCAAAATCCCAGCCAGAATAATAACCCCAATCAAAGCCAAGCCATAGCTCGCCCCCGCCCTCGTCGATTGCACCACATGCGATGCGCCGATACTGGCGGCGGCCAACATTAAACCAGGGCCGGATGCTTTTAAAAAATTGCGTAGACTTTCATTCATCGGGCTAGTCTAGCAGAAACATCTCAAAGCCGTAATCCCTGTGGGGCTGGATGAGGGGATGAAGGATGAGATGAATTTTTGACTCTCTTTTCGATAAATGTTAACCTGCTAGATTTATTAATGGGTACTGTCGATGAATCCTCCAGATTGGTTTTTAATTTTACAACAACGTGAAGGTCAAAATAACCTCCTAGACACTACCAGTGCTTTTAAAAGTGGTAAAAGAGCCGCACAACATGGCACCGTATTTAATTCCGCCGATACATTTGTTGAAAGACATAAGCGTTATGGGGTTGTGCAAGCCATGGCTTTTGTTGAGGGGTATAACCTAAATACCACCACTGCGCAGGGAATGCGTTTACGTGCCGCTTATTCGTCAGCTTATAAACGTGTTTGTCATTTTAACCGCCTTTATCCCAATTCTACTTATGTACCAGCCAGTTATGCGATCCTTAGCACGCATTATAGTCCGGGTGAGATTAATCTATATAGAGCGGGTGAAAATAAAACTTATGGAGACTATTATCCACATCCAGCGATCGATGGGCCCACAATAGATTTAGGATCTTTATTTCCTTATTTATATCTGCAAAATAATCATAACAACACACAAAATGTAAACCCAAACGATGTAATTGCACCCTCGAACAACCCTCCCGCGGGGAATATCAATACTAGTCTTGTTCAACAATTGCCCGGCAATCCACAACCCATGCAGTATTTACCCATGAATAATACAGTATTATCTGCATATCAAATGAATAACCAAAACGAACAAATAAATGACTATCCACTTTATGCGCTTAACAATTGGGTTATGAATAATTTACCCCCATACATCATTGGTTATCATTTCGCTTTTTCACAGCAACTCTTACCCGGTGATCTTTTTATTCAAAAAAATTATAGTTTATTGGACTCACAAAACTTTTTTTACGGATACTTAGAAGGTTTAAATCAAAGAAGTAGAGTGTTGGCAGAGGCGGCAGCGAATAATGCTGTTCCTCATTTTCCGTTCCGAGTGTGAAAGTGGCAAAACCGTTATCCAAGACCCGTCTGGAGCCCAATAACTCCGATTGACGGTTCCCGAAGACTTATGTATGATTCTCCACTATGGCGTACAAATATCACGTTTTCGATGACTACTCTGAAGGCGCCCACCCGCAGATCCTTGAAGCACTCACTCGCACAAACTTACAGCAAGAACAAGGCTACAGCGATGATACCTTCAGCACACAAGCAAGAAAAATAATCCAACAAAAATGTAATCAACCACAAGCCGCCGTACATTTCGTCGCAACCGGTACGCAAGCAAATATAGTATGCCTCTCCTCGATGTTAAAACCTTTCGAATCTGTAATCGCAGTCAGCAGCGCACATATTAATGTATACGAAGCCGGCGCAATTGAAGCCACCGGCCACAAAGTTCACGCTCTGCCTGCACAAGATGGAAAATTAACCCAAGAACTTTTTCAAAAACGGCTTGATGATCACAATTTTGATCAAATTGTAAAACCCAAGGTGATTTATAATTCACAAACTACCGAACTCGGTTCAGTTTATAGTAAAAAAGAATTAGAAGCCCTAGCCGAAATCCGCGATAAAAACAGTTTATATTTATACATCGATGGCGCACGTTTAGGGCATGCGATCACCGCCCATGATTCCGATACGGACTTAACGGATATCGCAAGACTCGCCGATATGTTTTACATCGGCGGCACAAAAAACGGCGGCTTAATGGGCGAAGCGATTGTCATCCCCAATCAATCATTACAAACACAATTTACCTATCACCTACGCCAACGCGGCGCCCTACTCGCAAAAGCACGCAGTGTCAGCCTGCAATTTATTGAATTTTTTAAAGACGATTTATATTTCAAAAGCGCAAAATATGCGAATGAAATGGCGCAGCACTTAGCTGCTGGAATAAAATCCTGCGGCTACGATTTCGTCAGTCCGCCTGTCACCAATCAATTATTTGTAATTTTACCGAATGAAGTGCTCGAGAAATTAAAACAGATTTATGGCTTCCACATCTGGGGCCGTTCACATCTAAAAGATCACACAATCGTCCGTTTTCTAACCTCCTGGGCCACGCCAAAAGCAGCCATAGAGGAATTTATTACGGATTTTTCCCGTTTTTAATTTAATTTTATTGTGTGTCGCAACTTATTTTGACCCTCTTCGCATCGCCTGTCTCTATTCCTGATACTACGCCTGATCCTGAAGATAAAAACTGGGGATTTGAACCAATGACTAGACTCCCCAGAACCGGCTCTATAGTTTCATCCATGAGTAATGCATTAGCAATTTCTTTTATTGGGTTAGGGTCCATGGCTTGACTTGCTTTTAATAAATGCTCGCGCATAGGAATATCAATTATTTCATCCCCTGAATTAAGTTTAAAAGTCTTATCAAGCGCTTGGATTTGCCTAAAAAATTGACCTGCTTCTTGCAATACCTCTATGTCCATGGTACTAAAAGCCAGAAGCCCAAAAAACTTGTGTTTACTCATAATCAGTGGGAAAAGTGTGTTAAATTGGGGCCAAGTCGCTGCCAAAATAAGCTCACGAAAGTCTTTAATATCTAGTTCTTTTATTATCGATAGTAAGGAAGCTTCATCCTGACCAATCTTCGCTAGGATGTCCTGTGTTTGGTGCCCCATGTAAAGACCTCCAACAACGTTTAGATTCAGCATTCTAACGTATTAATAGCCTGAAGTCAATCCAAAACCCCGCCCTACGGACTTGAAATCCCATTGCTCTTCCCCCCTAATAACGCTAATATACGCCCCTATGCATAAAAAACTGTATATCAAAACCTACGGCTGCCAAATGAACGAATACGACTCCGCCAAAATGGCAGAAGTCCTAGCCCTTGAGTGCCCAATAGAAAAAACCGAAAACTTAGAAGAAGCCGACATCATCCTCCTCAACACCTGCTCCATCCGCGAAAAAGCCCAAGAAAAGGTGTTCTCCGATTTAGGCCGCTTCAAACCCTTCAAAGATAAAAAGCCCGGCGTTATCATCGGCGTCGGCGGCTGCGTAGCCAGCCAAGAAGGTGAAATGATTTTAAAACGCGCGCCGTATGTCGATGTGGTCTTTGGTCCGCAAACTTTGCACCGTCTTCCACAACTGATCAAAACCGCGCAAGCGTCAAATCGCTCACAAGTTGACATTTCATTCCCAGAAATTGAAAAATTCGATCATTTACCGGCACCCAAAGCCGATGGCGTCACCGCGTTTGTTTCAATTATGGAAGGCTGCAGCAAATACTGCAGTTTTTGCGTGGTGCCTTACACAAGGGGCGAAGAAGTCAGCCGTCCTTTCGATGATGTGATCACCGAAATTGCATTGTTAGCACAACAAGGTGTTGTTGAAGTCAATTTACTCGGCCAAAATGTAAATGCCTATCGCGGCCTCACCCACGATGGCAAAATAGCAAACTTACCGTATCTGATTCAACATATTAATGCAATCGATGAAATCAAACGCATCCGCTATACCACGTCACATCCGGTAGAATTTTCCGATGAACTGATTGAAACATACGCGAGCGTACCCAAACTGGTTGATCATTTGCATTTACCCGTACAAAGCGGTTGCGATCGCATTTTAGGATTAATGAAGCGCGGGCACACCACGCTCGAGTATAAAAGTAAAATAAAAAAGCTACGTGCCATTCGCCCTAACCTCAGTTTATCCTCAGATTTTATCGTCGGCTTCCCCGGTGAAACCGATGACGACTTTGAAAAAACCATGAATTTTATCGCGCAAATTGGCTATGATCACAGCTTTAGTTTTGTTTATAGCCCGCGCCCAGGCACACCCGCTGCTAACTTACACGACCCGATTCCCTTGGAAGTAAAAAAGCAACGTTTGCAATTATTACAAAATCGCATCACCGCACAATCACGTGCAATCAGTATGCGTATGCTAAATACTGTTGTGCCCGTTCTAGTTGAAGGCCCTGCTAAATTCGATGGCCAAATCCAAGGACGTACGGAAAATAATCGCATGGTAAATTTTGATGGCCCAATTGAACTGACCGGCCAACTCGTCAACGTCAAACTCACCGAAAGTTTAACCAATTGCATGCGCGGTGAGATCAAATGAAACAAGCCTTAACCATCACCCTCACCCCCGAAGATAATCATCGCCTAGTCAATTTATGCGGCCAATTAGATGAACATTTGCATATACTCGAGCAGCATTTGCAAGTGCGCATCAGTTGCCGTGGTTTTACTTTTAAGATTGAAGGGGATAATGAAGCTACGCAAAAAACCGCGGATGCGCTGCGGACTTTATACGAAGCCACCTTGCATAAAATGTTAAACACCGATTCGGTATTATCTGCCATTCATCTTAAACCAAGCACCCAAATTCACACCACACGCAACGTTATTAAACCACGCGGCAAAAATCAACAATTATATGTAAACCGTATTCAACAATACGATTTAAGTTTCGGCATTGGCCCTGCAGGAACTGGCAAAACTTATTTAGCTGTCGCCTGCGCCGTTGCTGCACTAGAACAAGGACAAGTGAATCGTATTATTTTAGTGCGCCCCGCATTAGAAGCCGGCGAGCGCTTAGGTTTTTTACCCGGGGATATTGCAGAAAAAATCGACCCTTATTTACGTCCACTTTACGATGCTTTATATGAAATGCTTGGCGCAGAAAAGGTCATGCAACACCTTGCAAAAAACACGATCGAGATCGCACCGCTCGCCTACATGCGTGGCCGCACTCTAAACGATGCCTTTATTATTTTGGATGAAAGTCAAAACACAACCATTGAACAAATGAAAATGTTCCTCACCCGCATGGGATTTAATTCTAAATGCGTGATCACTGGCGATGTCACCCAAATTGATTTACCCAAACCCAAGGCCTCAGGCCTGGTGCAAACCTTGAAAGTGTTGAAAGACATTGACAGCATTAGCTTTACCCGGTTTGAGAATGCGGATGTGGTTCGCCATCCCTTGGTGCAAAAAATCGTCCAAGCTTATCATCAATTTGAAAGCCATGAATCCTAACATCACTATTGATATTCAACACCACGCAAAATTTACCGATTGCCCTTCTGATGAATTAATTACGCAGTGGGCACAACTTGCGCTGCAACTTCTTGGAAAAGACACTGAAATCAGCATCTCCCTCATCGATTTTGATGAGATGAGTCAACTTAATGAAACTTATCGGCATAAAACCGGCCCCACAAATGTACTCGCATTTCCATTTGAAAAACCCGATGATATCGAGCTATCATTACTGGGTGATTTAGCAATTTGTGTCCCGCAAATGATTATCGAAGCAAAAACGCAACATAAACCTTTGAATGATCATTTTGCACATTTGGTCATACATGGTTGTCTACACCTACAAGGGTTTGATCATCTAACGAAAAGCGATGCCACACATATGGAACAACTTGAAATTGATTTATTAAAAAAACTAAATATCCCCAATCCCTATGAAGAGAGAACACTATGAACGATGAAACCCTCCCCTCGGGCGAGAAGCAACTATCCGTTAAAGCCTTATTACGCAAATTTTTAAAATATAAAATCAATACTCGCGAAGAATTACTAGAATTTTTAGCCTCGGCTAAAAATGATGGCTTGATTGATAATGAAGCCTTACAAATGATCGATGGCGTTTTAGATGTGAATGATATGCAAGCGCGAGATTTAATGATCCCACGGGTGAAAATGGTGGTGGTTGAAAAAGATGCCGACCCTAAAGAATTTATTCCAATGGTGATTGAATCTGGCCATCTCGGTTTCCCGGTGTTTGGTGGTGCTAAGAACGTTTTATTTGGCTTATTATTAGCAAAAA
>CAZPAA010000058.1:0-10112 GCA_964584425.1 uncultured Gammaproteobacteria bacterium
GCACTTGATATAAATCTTTGCCTTTATATGTTTCGTTTAAAAAATTGGCGGCCGT
Organism: uncultured Gammaproteobacteria bacterium; assembly: GCA_964584425.1. Taxonomy (GTDB): domain Bacteria; phylum Pseudomonadota; class Gammaproteobacteria; order JABCZS01; family JABCZS01; genus JABCZS01. The sequence goes on from CAZPAA010000058.1 coordinate 56, forward strand.
TTGTAATTCACTGCGCGAAAATGCGCGAGGTAATTCTAAAATGCGATTTTGTACTTCGCGCTCATTCACAACCAAAATGACCAAGACACGTTTTTCACTTAAAGGTAAAAATTCTAAATGACGCAGCAACAATTTTTCTTGTCGCGGCAAAGTCACAAGGCCTGTTAGATGCGTGATGCGCGAGAGTAATTGTGACGCGCTCGCAACCAAAGCTTTACTGTCTTGGACCGGATCAAGTTCTTTCGCAAAATCTTTGAGTTTTTCTTCAGATAACGGCGAAACGGTTAATAAACTATCGATGAAAAACCGATAACCCCGCGTCGTCGGAATACGCCCAGCCGACGTATGTGGAGATTTTAAAAACCCAAGTTCCTCCAGCTCCGACATCACATTACGCACCGTCGCCGAGCTTAAAGTTAAGGCACTACCTGCGGCAATCACTTTAGAGCCGACAGGTTCGCCCTCGCGGATATAGCGCTCAATAAGCAGTTTTAAAATCTGTTGGGCGCGATCGTTAATCGGTGGTTTATTCATGCGGGGTATTTTAGCACTCTTCTTGGCAGATTGCTAAGGGTTGAAAAGGATTGCAAGAAGCATCCAAATAGGCTATAAGTATTTTTCATATATTTTATTAATTATAAGCGTTTTTCATTTTCTAAAATTATTTTTCATAAAAACCAAGAATAATATGCCAATTTCACGAGTTGTAAGCATTTTTCATGGGCTGCACTTACCTGGCAATCAAGGTCAGTTAGTAGGCTATTCTGCGCTTATTGATGCTTATGACCTCAAAGTACCCATGCCACTACGATTAGCGATGATTGCACCTCAACATAAAAGGTATGATACTGAAAACTGGTCCATTTTTACCCCACGCCACAATCCAGCAGATACCATCAAGGGTCATTTAACCTTTGCCTTAAGGTACGAAGGCATTGACCTCGCTGTGCTCCATGCTCTATTTAAAAAGATTGCGGATGAAGAATTGTTATCTTGGATAAAATCCGAACCGCTAGGCCAATACAGCCGGAAAATTTGGTTTCTCTATGAATGGCTCACAGGACTTAGACTGGAATTACCTGATGCAGAAAAAGGCAATTTTGTGGATATCATTGATGAGGAACAGCAATTTGCAGGCCCAACAATCATATCAAAGCGTCATCGTATACGTAATAATTTACCCGGCACACCTAATTTTTGTCCGCTCGTGCGTAAAACAGAAAAATTAAAGCATTTTATTGACCTCAAATTAAATAAATTAGCACTTGAAAAAACTAAAACCCTACACAAAGATATCCTCAATCGAGCGGCCGCTTTTTTGTTGCTAAAAGATTCACGCGCATCCTTTGAAATTGAAAAAGAACGTCCGTCTCGTAATCGTGTGGAGCGCTGGGGTAAGGTTATTGGTGAAGCAGGTTTATATCCATTATCAATTGATGAAATAGAACGTCTACAGCGCATTCTCATTGAAGACAATCGTTTTGTGTTTTTAGGGTTACGCAGTGAAGGTGGGTTTATTGGAATGCATGACCGCATCACGCAATTGCCATTGCCCGATCATATTTCTGCAAAGGTAGATGATCTGTTACCCCTGATGGAAGGTCTTATTAATAGCTACCATATATGTACCAAAACAAAGCATATCGACCCCGTTGTGTTAGCAGCGATGATATCATTCGGATTTGTGTATATTCATCCGCTTGCAGACGGTAATGGGCGGCTCCATCGTTACCTCATGCATCATATATTAGCTGAACAAGGATTTTCACCGAAGCATTTAATTTTTCCAATATCTGCTGTTTTATTAGAACGCATTGATGAATATAAAGATGTACTAGAATCTTTTTCACGTCCACGTCTTGAATTTATTCAATGGGAAGCGACAAAAAATAAAAATGTGCATGTTATAAATGAAACGATAGATCTTTACCGATATTTTGATGCGACACGTGAAGCAGAATTTCTCTATGATTGTGTGCTTGAAACCATTGAAGATATTTTACCTAAGGAAATTTCTTACCTTGAAAAATACGATCGCATGAAAACCATTATCACAGAAAAATTTGATATGCCCGATTATTTGATAGATTTATTAATTAATTTTTTACAACAAAATAATGGAAAACTATCCAAACGCGCACGACAAAAAGAATTTAAAAACCTTTCTGATGCTGAAGCGCAAGATCTTGAAGCTGATTTTTTTGAAATATTTATGGAAAAATAGAGATATACCCATTCTACCTCAAGATGCGAATCCGTCATCATCCTGAATTTTACTCCGGTTTTGGCGTACAATTACGGAGTAAGGTCCGGAGGTTTAAAATGTATAATAGAATCATAAAGTTATCTATAAAAAACTTTTTCTTATTCGGCGCTCGAGCGAAATTTTCGAACATTTTGTGATATTGGATGAAGCCTGGTGCTATACGTGACTTCGTTTGCGAATAAAAGGATCCCGGCATAGAGTTCTTCACCTGTCGGAATAATTTCTTCTGGGGGTAAAATGTATCCGCCGCCAGCTTCATCTTTTGGACGAAGCTTGATTGTATAAGAGGGTATGCGGAAGTGATTGTACATATAGTCCTGCGCGACGCCAGTGGATAGCGATGCACCTTGGCTCCATTTCATGGAGGTGTAGGTATATCCATTCACGTTGCTCATGACTGTGGCTATTTCATCACCCAGTACTTTTAAATAGGCCTCATCCGGCGCATTGTCTGGGGTGAAGGCATAAGGTCTTAAAACTTGTTGGCCATAACTGCCGACGTCCATAAACCCCACTAGATTTGGAATGTTTCGGTAGAATGAGGCAACGGCATGCACTTCGGGTTCGGATTCGGCTGCGGGGCCGAAGTAAAGATCTGATGAGGGTGTTTGTGAGCATCCAATACCACCCCACATCACATTCCAATTGCAATTAAGATTTACCCCGATCGATCCATCTGAATTATATCGATGATTTTTGCGCCAAAGTCGATCGTTTTGCCATGAAAGGTGGTGACCGTCAGGATTAATCAGCGGGAGGAGAATAAGATTGGCATGATCTAATAACTCGATGATAGCCGGATCGCCTGAAGAATAAGCGTTTAATAATTTCTCAAAAACATACATGGCGGATGCGCTGGCAATCCATTCTCGCGCTTGTTGCTGGAATTGTACAACGACAGTGGGTTTTGCGTCTGGATTATTAGGGTTATATCCTTCAGAGGTGGACAGCGCAACCGCTACCACTTTTTCACCTAACCAGGTGGTTTGGTAATTCGGGGGTAATGCTTCTATCCAATGGCAAATATCGTCTTCATTATCAAGACAGGTGTCCTCAAAAAAATCCTGGGTGTCTTCAAAATTGTGATATTCCGTGTGCCACTCTTTCTCACTTGCCGATAATACCTGCGTCATAGACAATGCCAATAATAATGCGATTAGTTTTTTCATCAGTCACCTCACCAGAACGTTATCAAAATTTTGAAAATCATAGCATATTTTAAGCAAAATAATCCCTGCTCTTTCTTCCCTAATTATAATATCCCCTTAATTAGTTAGTGTTACTATCTACAAAATGGGGGATTTGGGCCATATGCCACTTTTAACAGCTAATGACCTCTAAATCTCAAATGCCTTTGGGAGCGGGTCAACAATAAAAAAAATAAAAACGTTGATTGCCATAAAGCTCAAATTAACAAAAGAAACTCTCGCAATCAATACAACGACTTGCGCTAATACATTATAATGATGCGTTTTCGAAGGAAAAAATATGCTCCCTTTAGATTTAGCTATTGCAGAAGAATTATTTGAACTTTCTGATGGTGATATAGAACTTGCATTAGAATCAAACGGTTTGTGGGAAGATGATGATGGAAAAAATATTCTTCATTACGCCATAAAACTCGGTAATAAAGAGAAGTTTATTTTTTTATTCAATCACTATCCAGAGTTACATATAGAACCTTATGGCCGATCGCTCTTACATTATGCTGTCGAAGGCCCATCGCTTGGAATACTTGAATATCTGCTGCAAGACAAGCATGTGCAAAATGATTGCACCATTTATGGAAATACGCCCACTCATTTTGCAGTCAGATATGGGACCATCAACATTGTTAAAGCTTTAGTAAAACGATTTGGCTTGGAAACTCGTTGCAATGAAAGAGGTGAAAATATTCTGCATTGGGCGGCCGCATCAAACAATAATGACATGATTCGTTTTTTACTCAAAACTTATCCTGAGCAAATGGCGCAAATGTGGACGCAAAACAAAGACGGAACACCTGATGATGTCGTCCTCAACCTAAACAACGACGCAACACTGCCATCTGAAATTTTATATAAACTATTCGGTGAAAAATTGCATCAATTAAAAAATAATTTAACTGCTGAAGATGCAAAAATGTTGACCGCATTTAAAACAAATCTGACTTATTATCTTACTCAGATTTCTGAAGAGCATCTTTCGCAAATTCCCTGTCATAAAATATATGATTTTGTCTCTGCGCAAACTATTTCTACAATAGTTGAAAGACAAATTTCCAGTACACAACCCTTGCAAAAATCTCATATCAAAAGTTTGTTGGTTGTGCTGGAAAAAAGTTTTGCTTCCCAGTTTTTTCTTTATACCGCGTATTTACTTCAATCTGATCTTTACCAACAATTGCGTGCGCTTCATCACAATTTTATCGATAATGAATATCTTGTCGTACAAGGCTTAAGCGTTATTATCCATGATTTTTATATGAAGCATGGTTTTGACTGCCAAAATTCTATTATAAAAACGCTTGAAAAAATTGTCATCGCCAAAAGAAAGCTAGTGTCTGAACCACGATTTGATGTGCCGAATACTTTTCAAAGTGGTTATACCAACTTGGAAGAATATCTCCATAAATATTACGCCTACCATCAACTCATCAAACCGAGTGAAAATTTTGATGAATCTCCTGAAACAATAAAACGATGGATCACCCAAAAGTTTCCAGAAGTCGATAAAAACAGCCTCAGTAAATTCCTTGCAGAAACCCCTCCTCAGCCCGGCCCCTTTCAGAATCTTAGCATTAATGGCGAGCTCCCGAGTTTTATCCTTAGATTTTAATGGGTTAATGAATACTAAAGGGGGAGAGTTGACAATTGGTGTCAGTTAGTGGTATAAATAAACAAATTGGAGATTTTATGCCCAAAACAACACTAGACGTTGACTATATCCGAATACAATTCCTTCCCCTTTCTGTTGGGAAAATGGAAGCAACACTAACAGCAAATCCAAAAATATTAGAATGGCGTGATGAGCTTCAGGGCAACATTCTTGCTCATGCTGCAGCACATGCAGAAAAAGATAGGGTTATTTTTTTACTTGATAATTACCCCAATCTTAACAACCGCCCTAATGACTGTACGCTGATGCATTACGCAGCCAATGCTGGCCGGCTTGAAATCGTTGAATATCTATTTGAAAAATTTCCAGACACAATAAATCAATTGAGTAAAAAAATACTCCCGCCTGTGTTTTTCGCTGTCAGATCCGGAAATATAAAGGTCTTTGAATTTTTTACAAAGAATTGTCCTGCGATTTTGAATCTTATTGAATATAATAAAATCCACGATGGAAATATTCTCCTTTCTGGAATTTTATCCGGGTCAGAAGAAATGGTTGAGCATTTATTAATGACCTATCCAGTAGAGATGGCTGAATTGTGGGCACAGGGTAGGGATGGAAGATCACTCGATAAATGCGCTTCTAGGCATAATTGTAAAATCAAGCCCACCGAAACTCTATATAAGATGTTCGATAACATATTCGAAAAAAAATCTAAAACTCCCGAAGAGGAAAAACTATTAACCGCATTTGAGAGCACAAAACTCAAAGACTATTTCGACACGAGACCTAAGGTTGCATCAACATTCAAAATCACAAAAATATCCGCATCATTCGCAGCAAACACACCCATTACGGCAGCACTTATTCAAAGCTTTTTAGAAATTCTAAAAGCCAATACCGGTTTTTTTCAGTCTTCCTGGCTTAATGGTCAACTCGAACAATTGCAGAAATACTTAAACAAAACAGATCCGAATCAAGATCAAGGGGCAGTGCTGCAAACACTTTGTGTCGTCGTTAAGCGCTTTAAAAAAATTCAAGGTCAAAAGCTTGATAAATATGCTCCAGACGATGACAAAGAATATTGTGAAAAGCGCATCATTGATGCTCTTGAAGTGTTAATTGATGCAAAAGCAGGCAATACCAATATGGATGAAAAAGCGCAAAAACAAAATTTAACTGAACAGTATATTGAACAGTATTATGCTTATCACAGCATCATGCATCCCGAGTTAAATTTGGAACTATCTTCTTCTACTGTCATTTCGAGCTGGATTTCTACACTCCATGCCCACGAAAAGAAAGATGTCGAAAAGTATATGAGCCTCCCTTATACAATTAATTAACAACCCTTCGCTTAATCCTCTCTTAATTAGTCATTGTTATTATCAAGAACAATAAAACATGGGGATCACATGCCTACACTTACATCAGCCAATCTTGCGCAGTTCCTGAATAAGCCTATTGAGGCGGCTTTATGCGAGACGGAAAATGCACTCACCTTTTTGGATGATTATGGGTGTAACATCCTGCACTTTGCCGCCCACCTTGGGAAATTGGATACGGTTAAGTACTTATTAGAACATCACCCGCACTTAGACAAAATAGCCTTTAACACGGCTAAATCGCCCGTGTTAAATTGGACAATTCTACATTTTGCGACGAATGAAGGACATCGAGACCTGGTTGACTTTCTACTCAAAAAATATCCAGATACAAAGAATACCGCAGATGCATTGGGCAACAATCTGATGCATCATGCTGCACGTTCGGGTAAGGTGGAGGTTTTTAAATCTATGGTGCAGCACTTTGGGGGATTGGATTATCAAGTCAATCATGAGGGTCAAAATATCCTGCACCGTGCGGCGAGATCGGGGAGTGCGGATCTGATTTATCATTTATTCACGAGCTATCCGACGCAAATGGCCATCATGTGGGTGAAAGATAAACGTGGCCATTTTCCAGATCAAATTGAACCGAGTTGTGGGGCAAATGGTATGCATCCACTGCGCGACCCTTCATTGTGGAGCAAACTCTTCAACATCATCATCTTACGTTGTGCCAACGGTAAGATATCTGCAACAGATAAAAGCTTATTAACGTCCTTTAAATCACCACTGATTGCGCTCATAAACAACGATCTTAAATTAATTAAAAGCGAAGAAATGCTGGAAAATATGCTAAATCTTGAATATTTTTGGCAGCTGATGGGTGACAAAAAAATGAAACCATTGATTGAAGTACAGATCATTTTGCTCAAATTATCTAAAGAAACGCTGAGTATCGATCATATTAAAGCAGTGGTGGGCATTCTTAATAACGCACATCATCCCAGAACTTACTTATTGACCCAGACGCCATTTCATGTTGCACTCAATGGCGTGCAAACGATGCAAGATTTACACAGCGCTATGGGTAATAACGCGGTGGGGGCCCTCGAAATAGCCATTAAAGCGTTGATCGCAGAGGGGCAGCTGGGTTTAAGCAATACGGATTGTTGTTGTATTAACAATGCTCGTATTAATTGAGTAATTGTTAATTGAGGCAAAACTCTTATCTGGGCTACCGTCCAAACGGGCGCAGGTATGCGGGGATAAGAGTTTTGCCTCTTTCCCAAGGACGGGAGCCAAGAGAGAGTTTTGCCTCACTTTTCATACAAGGGCTAATAATTAAGCTAAGCTTCAAATGTTCTAAAACTTAATAACTATTGACCTCGCCATTAAAATCATTTAGTATTAATTTTTCACAAAGTTAGGTAGAAAACATGCCAAAGACACCTTTACCCCCTCTTTTTGATAATGAACTGCTGAATAACGATGACAGCGCAGATTCAAGGTCCCCGTCTCCGCGGGCGCAAGTAGAAGCTGAACAAAGCGCTACTCCGGATCATTTTTTAAACGATTCTACACCGGTGGCACCAAGACTAGTGAAATCCAGTGCCATTAACTTTAACCAGCTCTTTAGTGACGATGGATTTTTATCCATAGACTCTTTTTCAGGACAAAATGAGCATGATGATGATGACGATGATGATGATGACGAGCTGCTAGACCTCATACACAATCAAGCAAATTATGTTGTACAGCAACACATCGCACAAAATAATGAAGATGAAGATGAAGACGATGACGACGATGAGCAACCAATCTTTGCACCACAAAACATCTCAACAAACATACCCGTTATAACGACTCCTAAAATATCAATTTCATCTTCTCCAGAAACTGGGCCGGTGCATAATCCAGATCTACATTCACCCAGCTCATCAACTACCGAGGCAAATAGAAATAATGAAGGAGAAAAAACCGATCTGAATTTTGATGTCTACGATGAATCCTTTTACAAAATAGGTGATCTGCTATCTCCAACAACTGAAAAACCATTTGTTTTTGAAAACTCACGACCTTCGCATCCATATGCCAAAGCAAACACAAATAAACCTGTTTTCAATTCCTCGTCTGCAGGTAACATCACAGGGAAAAAAAGAGGGCCTGGGGTTGTAGGTAACGCTGGTAAAACCCTGCCGCCCGAACAACAGCAAATAGAAACAAAACGTCTTCGCCAAGACCAGGAAGAAAAAACGTATGTGAACCTGATGAAAGATTGTCGAACTAAGTTATTAGACCTATATGAGGTCTTATTTGATTATTCTGATCAATTACGTCCTTCTAAAAAACAAATAAAATCATTGACAGATAAGATGATCACTGCAGCCTCCCGTCAGCATATTAATCTGTGCCCCAATACTAAACGCGTGCGTAGTGAGGAAAATAATAAATTATTAAAACTTTTAGTGTTAAACGGTTATGGTTGTTTTGGAAACAAACCATTATTGAAATCTATTGCTTGGGCCATGGCTATTCCTGAGGAAACATTAAAAAGTTTAGTGAAAGAAGCAAAACAATCCGTCAGATGTCCCGCGATCACTACGAAAATTGATTTACAAAGCATGGAAAATTTTGAAGACCAAACCAAGGGGCTTGAGTCGTTTCCACCTCAAAATGCGTGTGATGCATTCATCAGTCAAAATGATCTTTATGGATTATGTCCACCCTGCCACAAGCGAAATAAAAATTCTTTCCAATAAATAACCTAAATCCCTTTAACTTGACGCGACCTGCAAATTTCGTAATTACCACAGTAGATGGTTTCAAAAAATTACGATCTTTTTTAGTTTTAAAAAATATAAAACTGGACGTAGCCGAAAACAAACCGCTCACTCAAGCGCACCTTGGGGATTTAGGGGAGCATCTTAAACATCAGCAGCAGCACCCCCATATCGGCGTTAATTAATGAGTTTTAGGAGCCTTCAATGCCCATAAATTTGCATCCCACTGTCAGCATCAATTAAATGCGTAGGGTTGCATGCTGCGCCCCTACGAAGATATACCCTGGTTTCAGATAGATTGACTTTACTTGCTCAATGCACTAGGGTCAAAAAATGAACTTTAAGCGCATTGCCATTATAGGCCGCATCGAGCGTAACAACACCGCTGACACTTTGCGTAGCCTCATTACCTTGCTTGATAAACAAGCCTTGGAACTCACCGTAGAAGCTCAAACCGCCTCTTTATTACCCGCGGGAAAATTTAATATCGTCTCGCAACAGGAATTGGCTCAGCATGCAGATTTAATCATCGTCATCGGCGGCGATGGCAGTATGCTGTATACCGCGCATGCGGCTTCAAGCTTAGGTGTGCCTATTCTCGGTATTAACCGCGGCCGCTTGGGATTTTTAACCGATATTTCCCCAAAGGATATGGAAGCGCAAATCCTCGCTATTTTAAATGGTGAATATAAAATCGAAGAGCGGTTTTTATTGCAAGCAACTAGCGATAATGAAACCAAACACGATGCCTTAAATGATGTCGTGCTCTACGCCGGCAGCATCGCCAGGATGATAGAATTTGAGCTTTATATCGATAAACAATTCGTATACAGCTTAAGATTATATGGCCTTATTATCGCAACTTC
>CAZPAA010000059.1:0-3849 GCA_964584425.1 uncultured Gammaproteobacteria bacterium
TTACGATCTATTCTGATGTGGACGCCGTGCGTCATGTGATGCAAACGGCCTGTGGCTTAGACTCAATGATTTTAGGCGAGCCACAAATTTTAGGCCAAATCAAACAAGCCTACGCACAAGCACAGCAAGTAGGCACAGTGGGTAAATTATTAAATCGTTTATTTCAAACTGTATTTTCAGTTGCAAAAACCGTGCGTAGTGAAACAGCCATTGGCGCACATTCGGTATCAGTGGCATCAACTGCCGCAAAATTAACCCAACATTTTTTCACGGATTTATCGACACGCAGTGCATTACTCATTGGCGCGGGCGATACGATAGAACTTGCAGTAAAACATCTGCATGAAAATGGCATGCGCCAATTTACTTTCGCAAATCGTACCATAGCCAAAGCACAATCGCTGACCCAAAAATACCAAGGCCGTGCAGTAGCGCTACCGATGATGTCAAGTATTGTTGCACAACATGATGTTGTGATTAGTGCAACTTTGAGCCCCACACCTATTTTAGGGAAAGGTTGTGTAGAGCGCGCATTGTCTTGGCGAAAAAATCGTCCTTTATTATTGATTGATTTAGCGATGCCGCGGGATATAGAACCGGAAGTTTCGATGTTAAAAGATGTACATTTATATGATGTAGACGCTTTGCAAGACCAAATTCAAGCGGGAATAAAAGCACGGCAGCAAGCGGCACATTTAGCGGTGCGGATCATTAATCAACAAGTGGCGTTATTTATGCAATGGTTAGCAACGCAAAGCGCAACGCATATGATTCGATCATACCGTCAAGTGGGTGAAAAGCTACGTGATGCAGAATTAGCGCAGGCCTTAAAAGCGCTCGATAATCAACAAGACCCACAGCAAGTGCTGACCGAATTTGCGTATCGCTTAACCAATAAATTATTGCATCAACCGACCAAACAATTACGCGAAGTTCCCGTAGAACAATCCGCACTTGTGCTTGAGGAAATGGCCATCTAATGAAAGCCTCCTTACACGAAAAATTACAAGCGATTACTGCAAGAGCACAAGAATTAAATACCTTGTTGTCTGATCCGAATGTATTAAACGATTTGAATCAATATCGCAGCTATACCAAGGAATATGCGGAATTAGAGCCCGTGGTCAATTGTTTTCGCGATTATGAAGCCGCAACGAGCGCAATAGAAAATGCACAAACCCTGTTAAAAGATCCCGACGATGACATGCGCGAGATGGCGCAAGAAGAATTAAACACCGCAAAGCAACAACAAGATGATTCCGAACTGGAATTACAAAGATTATTGCTACCTAAAGATCCCGATGATGAGCGTAATGCATTCGTAGAAATTCGTGCAGGCACTGGCGGTGATGAGGCCGGTATTTTTGCTGGCGATTTATATCGGATGTACACACGTTATGCTGAGCTCAAAGGCTGGCGCGCGCAAGTGATCAGTTCTCATCAGAGTGAAAAAGGTGGTTTTAAAGAAGTAGTAGTATTATTAAGTGGCCAAGGTGTGTATGGACGGTTGAAATTTGAATCCGGCGCCCATCGTGTGCAACGCGTGCCGGATACTGAATCACAAGGCCGAATTCACACTTCCGCTTGCACCGTTGCGGTATTACCTGAGTTAGATGAAGTGGCTGCAATCGAAATTAATCCTGCTGATTTAAAAGTCGATACGTATCGCTCATCTGGCGCGGGCGGTCAGCACGTGAATGTAACAGATTCTGCGATTCGTATTACCCATATTCCAACTGGAATTATTGTCGAGTGCCAAGACGAGCGCTCGCAACATAAAAACCGCGCCCGTGCGATGAGTATTCTAAGCGCAAAAATCCAGCAAGCCGAAAAAGACAAACAACAACGCGAAAAAGCCATGACCCGCCGCATGTTAGTCGGCAGTGGCGATCGCTCCGAGCGGATCCGCACTTACAATTTCCCACAAGGTCGTTTAACCGATCACCGCGTGAATCTCACCCTCTATAAACTACTCGATATTCTAGAAGGCAATTTAGATCCCGTGATAGACGTCCTCATCCAAGAAAACCAAGCCGATGAGTTGGCGGCGATTGAGTAAATGTTGCTCCTATGACAACCAACGCAAACATACTTAAACAAGCACAAGATTTACTCGGCGAGCCACGCAGTGGTGAAATTTTACTCGGTGCTATTTTGAAAAAAAATCGTGCCTATTTATATGCTTATCCTGATCAAATTGTATTACCTGAAGATCTTCAGTTATTTCATACATTAATTTCTCGGCGCGCACAAGGCGAGCCTATTGCGTATTTACTAGGTGAAAAAGAATTTTATTCGCTTAATTTTAAAGTGACACGGGATACATTAATCCCACGACCAGAAACGGAAATGTTAATCGATGAAGCATTAAAATTATTGCCAAGCACAGCAAATAAAATTTTAGAATTGGGCACGGGTAGTGGTGCGATTGCCATCACACTGGCAAAATTACGTCCGAATTGGCAAATCATGGCTACAGATATTTCAGGAAAAGCCCTAAAAGTTGCCATCGATAATGCGCAGCGTCATGAAGTAAATAATATTGATTTTATTTTAAGCGATTGGTTCTCAAATATTCCCGCGCAAAAATTTGATTTGATTATTAGCAACCCGCCCTATGTTGCCAATCTTGATCCACATTTAGACAGCCTACGCTATGAACCATTATCTGCGTTACAAGCAGGAGTACACGGCTTAGATGATATAACAACAATTATTAAAAATGCTCCCCCATATCTTATCAACGGCGGTATGCTTTTACTTGAGCATGGTTATAATCAAGAACAGGAAGTAAAAACATTACTTAAACAAGCTAAGTTCAGGGAAATTGAAACCTTAAATGATTTAGGAAATTGCCCACGCGTGACAAGGGCTGGGTATACTCATTATATTTGAATATAAGAAAACCAAAGGGGTGATTACTATGGACAGAGAAAAAGGAATGGGGCGGAATGTATCAATCAATGTTAAAACTGAAAAAAAGATCAGTGAATTACCTTTTTTTGGAATGAAAAAAGATATGAAATTTTCTGTAGAAGAAGAAATGCGGCAACTTCGAGGTACAAGATTTGGCGATATAGGTAAGAAATAATTAAAAACTAGTTTTATAACTCATGTTTAAGGTTTAGTGGTATTACGCGCCACATAAGTAACTGCTCAATAACCCCGGGATTATTGATGTGTTACCCTCATAATTGGCAACTTATTGATTTTAAATAAAAAATATAATTATACTTAATTATTTTATTAAAGTACAATTGTACTTTAATAAAATAATTAAGTACAATTCACAAATGCTCATCGCGATTATTCCTATAAATTCTATCCAATCTGCAAAACTTTTAATGCAGCAGGCGAGGGACGCGGATATTTTTGAGTTTCGGCTTGATTATATGGCGCATATTGATTTAGCTGAAATTAAAGCGCTGCAACACAGTGCCGGCAAACCAGTATTGTTCACCTTAAGAAAACCAGAACAAGGTGGTCAGTATCAAGGTGAAGAAGTGCAGCGGTTGGAATTAATCAGCCAATTAATTCAGCTTAATCCCGAGTATTTAGATATTGAACATGATGTGCCGATTAAGTTTTGTCAAACACTTCAAGCGCGATCTCCGCAAACGCAATTGATTTGTTCGTATCATAATTTTATTAATACGCCGGAGGATTTGGCAGGGCTCTTAAATACTATGATTAATCCAGTTTTTTCTGGGTATAAAATTATCACAACAGCATGCTCGATTTTAGATAGTTTACGCGTATTAAAATTTGCAAAGCTTCATTCGAAGAAATATCGGCTAATTTCGCATGCACTGGGAGAATTGGGCACTTTTATCCGTATTTTAGGCAAAA
>CAZPAA010000059.1:3859-9928 GCA_964584425.1 uncultured Gammaproteobacteria bacterium
AATCATGGGGAATGCATTTACGTATGCGAGTGTGAATCTTGAGGATAAAATTGCACCGGGTTTATTGAGCGTGCACTTCCTCACGCAAATTTATCATTATTCGCAATTAAATAAAGAGACGCAGATTTACGGTTTAATCGGCGACCCAGTTGCGCAAAGTATCGGACATATATTTCACAATGCAGAATTTGCAACGCATCATCAAAATGCGGTGTATGTAAAATTCCACGTGAAAGATGAAGAATTACCCGAATTTTTTGCAGCAATAGAAAATTTTCCCGTGAAAGGTTTAAGCGTAACCATGCCGCATAAACAAGCGGTGGTAAAATTTTGCAATAAAACTACAGAAGCCGTGCAAACGATAGGCGCTGCGAATACCTTGCTTAAAACAGATCACGGCTTTTCAGCCGCAAACACCGATGGCGATGCAGTAGTTAAAGTCCTCGAACAAGATTTAACCCATAAAAAAATCGCAATCATCGGCGCAGGCGGCGCGGCTGGTAGTATTATTTACAGTTTAATCAAAGCAGACGCTGATGTGAGTGTCTATAATCGTACACCTGATAAATTAAATGAACTTCGCAGCAAATATCCCATTCAAACCTATTCACTCCTTGATGCGCGCACAGCCGATTATGATATTTTAATCAACACTATTCCAGCGAAATTTTATCAGCAGGATTTAAATTTAGTCAAAAATAAAATTGTGATGGATATCAATTACCAAAAACAGCCAACGCAGCTGATTCAAGATGCGCTTGCAAATGATTGCGTGACAATAGATGGTTATGCGATGTTCTACGCACAAGCGATGATGCAGCGTGAATTATGGTTGAGAGTCCCTCTTTGAAAAGGAGGTTTGTTGCATAAATCGGGATCCTCGAGTAAATCCCCCTTTGAAAAAGGGGGTGCCCCTTGGGCGGGGGATTTTGAGATGTTTGGTTATACACAGAGATCTTAAATCCCCCTCCCCCCTTTTCAAAGGGGGACTACCTAGCATGTCCAGATTTAGTATCGTACGTTATAATGACTCTCAAATAAGAGGAACTCTGATGGCCATTTCAATCGCTAAATTAAAAGCTAATATCTACAATATTCTGGATGACATCATTCGCACCGGTCAGCCAGTAGATATTGAACGCAGAGGCAAAAAGTTGCGTATTTTATCTTTAAGCACGCAACACGCTCAAGAGAGCAAATTACATAAATTGATTGCTCGCCCAGAAGCGATTGTTGGTTCTCCTGATGATTTTACTCATTTAGATTGGAGCCATGAATGATTTATACCCATTTCACTTCAAGATGCGAATCTAGCTCCGTCATTGCGAGCCGAAAGGCGAAGCAATCCAGGTTCTTAGTTGAATTGTGCATCAAACCTGGATTGCTTCGCTGCGCTCGCAATGACGAAGTTCGCATTTTGAAGTACGATGGGTATATATTTCGCGAAGACATATATGAATGATACTCAATTACTTCGTTACAGCCGCAATATTTTCCTGCCAGAAATTGATATTAAAGGCCAAGAAAAATTATTAGCCAGTCGTGTGTTGATTATTGGTTTAGGTGGATTAGGATCGCCGGTTGCGATGTATTTGGCTGCAAGTGGGGTAGGGTGTTTGATGTTGGCAGATAAAGAGACAGTAGATTTATCCAATTTACAGCGACAAATTTTGCATACGACAGCGGATGTGGATCACACTTTAAAAACACATTCTGCGCATAAGACTTTAACCGCGCTTAATCCTGATGTAAAACTTGAATTGATTGATGATTTAACACAAGATAATTTGTTAGCGTATGTCAAGCAAGTGGATTGTGTTGTGGATTGTACAGATAATTTTGCCACGCGTTTTGCTGTTAATCGTGCTTGCGTGAGCGCAAGAGTCCCTCTGGTGAGTGGGAGTGCGATAAAATTTTCTGGGCAGTTGTGCGTGTTTGATTTTAGACAGCATATCAGTCCTTGCTATCAGTGCTTATTCCAAGATGAAAAAGAAGGTAGTGAGCTTCGCTGTCAAGATCAAGGCGTGATTGCGCCACTCGTTGGCATTATCGGCAGCATGCAAGCGCTAGAAGTGATCAAGTTATTACTAGATTTGCCCGTAGATACTCATCGTTTATTACAGATAGATGCGCTGACTATGAAATTGAATAGCAGCCGATTGGGGGCTGATCCGGAATGTGTGGTGTGTCGGCGTTAGTGTTTCATCAAATGCGCTGCTTATGAAAAATTTCAAATCTTCAAATATAGTTCGGAAATAGATTTTAAGAAAGCGCATAAGATAATGATGGGTAGTCTAGTGGATAGCGTGTGATGAAAAAGCAGATTCAACATTATTTATAGAGTTTTCCTTGGTTATTATTATAGAGGCATTGCAAGCTTATCGGCATATGGTTCAATATCACCCCCTAAGTCCAGAAGAGAGGTTGTTATCAGTAAAACATCTGTTGCCCACTGTGTTTTCAAGAAAGGATTATATGCAGGTATTAAAAAACATTTCATCTGCAACTGCAAGCCGTGATCTTCAGCTAGGTTTGGATAAGCATATTTTGGTGAAGCAAGGTGAAAAAAGGACCACTTTGTATCGCTGGTTATAAGTAACATTCTAAAATGGGCGATATAAGGTTATCAGCAGAAATGAGCAATTTATTACAATTCGATGCGCTTGGGATGAGTTTTCATAGCAGCAGGATATTGCCTGATTTACAGTGCCTTATTTGTAATTTTACGTAAATGATTGGGTTCAGAAGGTAATACGGGGGCCTGCAATGACAAGGTTTTGAGCATTGTTCTAAATTGTGGGTAGCTATTTTTGGTTGGCCATTTTTCTTCTGGAATAATTTCGGGTTCTTCGGTCTCCATCTTGTCTGATCCGTTGCCTTCGTACTCAGATATTACTATTTTGTTATCCGTCAGCTTTGTTTCTTGATGATCTTTCCATTTTGGCAACGCCGGTGCATTATAAGCATTATTTAGATGGCATGCAGACGGTGTTTTTGCATCATAGCCCTGTTTAAAATTGAGAACAGGCATGCGGGTGCAACTGGAATTTGCTTTTGGATTGGGTTGGGTATCGTTATGTTCTTCATTATTTTTGGGCGTTTCAATTTTATCAAAATCTTTAGCTAAGGCTGCCATAGTCAGATTTAAATCGATATGACAGTTATTTTGTGAGTAAATAAAATGATCCATCTGGATATCGTCATTTGATTTTACGCCTTCATCATAGCGATTATGGATAAGCGGTGAATCCACATGTAGATTTGACTCTCTAGATATAAAAGTCACGTTTTTTTGCACGCCATTCTCAATAAATTCCAGTTTTAATATCCCATTTGTATCTAAAGTATCTATACAAGGTATCGCAGCACCGTTTTTATCAATATAAAAAATACGCGCAGGGCTTTTCATTAAACTTCTGCGGTAACGTTCTTCTGAAGCAACTTGAGTAAAGCGATCTGCCACCATTTCGGCAAAACCAACGAAGGCGTATTTGCAGTCTTCTTTGTAATGCTCAGATAATCCCTCAAAATCATCGCTTATTTGATATTGCCCAAAGAAATAATCGATAACGGTATTTAAGTCATCATTTTTTAAAAAATATTCTAGGTGTTTGTTGCGAGCTTCTTCATTGACGCTAAAAAGATCTGCTAATAAATTCGCTAAAAATATCTTGTATGCCTCATGCGTATTTTCATTTATTTTTTCATTGAGTTTGATATCTATAAATGAATTTAAATAATCTTTAAAAGTGCTAAACGCGATAGCCATTTTATCTTTAATTGTATCTTGTGAACTATTTTCCAAATCTTTGGTTTCTTGAGATTTAATGATTGTATCTGACGGCATATGCGTTTTAGTATCTTTCCATATTTCCTTCCCGCGATTTACATAAAAAGCGTATTCAATACATTCTGTAGCCCATTTCACCCGGTGATTATGTTTTTCTACTTTTTGTTCCGCAAATGTAACGTTGGTTAAATCGTCAGGGACAAGATTTTCCATAGAGATTGGATGATCACCAGAAAATAATTTATCCAAATGTTCTTTAACATCGCACTCATCCATAGGCACGCGCGGCATACGTGCGTAAGTGCGCGTTTCTAATTCTGTCAGGGCAATTTGATAGCGTGGATCATCTTTATTTGTTGCTCTGCCATCAGAATTTAAATTTGTATAACCCGCTGCAGCTAATTTTTTCAGCAAATAATGACGAATAAATCTGCGATAAAATTTAACTGGGGTTTTGAGTTCATGCTGTGCTTTGACAAATTTTTGCGCCATGGCATTATTGTATTTATCCCGTGTGGTATTGACAGGTTCAAACACCATCGGTGCAATCATCAAATATCCAGATATCGTCTCATGAAATGCAAGTGTACCAATGATGGGCAGCGTTGCACCTGCAGCCAGCGTACTGGTGCTAAATGAAATAAACGTCAGCACGGGGGCCTGTTTTAAAAACGTCATAATGCTATATGCAATACCTAGGAAAAAATTACCTACACTGGCTAGGATCAACTTTCCGATCAAATCAGCACGAAAAGCGTATTTGATCCCTGTATTGTCTCCCCATAAAGCGTGTTTTCCGTAATAGTTAATTTTATTTAATCGGTCAACCTCATTCCATTCAGTTTTAAACCAACTCCAAGTATTTTTATAAGGTTGCACAAAAAATCGTTGGAAAAAAATAGAAAATTTAGTGCCGATGGTTGATTTTACATCATCGACTTTCTTTTCCGCCAAATCATGTGTTTCATTTCTAATAAATGAATACACCAGAGAGAAAATAGCAGAAACAATGGGGATGGAAAAAAAGATTGGTTTAATGACATCGTTTATGAACCAGCAGAAGGCTGCAGTGGGGAGCAAGTAAAGTTGGATCAAGCCATAAGGGAAAAGTAATCCAAAATAACCCAAATAAATTAAAAAATATTCACCTAAGTCCCGCCATTCGAATGATTTATCATCTAATTTTTCTTCCCATTTGCATAAGTAGTTATACAATGGATCTAAAACATCACACGCGCGATCGACAGGTTCTGCAAATGGACGCCATACTAGCATCCTGGCAGCTTTGCGCATCGTACCACCATTTGCAAATGGCCATAATATCCAATATAGGAAACCAAAAACACCTTTACCTACAGTCAAAAATGGTGTTACAACTGCTTTTTTAAGCGGCTTAAATAAGACTAGACTGAATAGGGAATCATTTTTGCTGCCGATCAAAGATTCACTTAAATTATGCACCCCTTTGCCCAGCGCATCTACGCTTTCTTCTAAAGTTTCAAGCAAGGTTGGGAAGTTGGCAAATGCCCAGGTAATTTTATACGTAAAAAAGAACGGAATATAGCAAATAAATCCTATGCTGCGCAGAATGATATTATTGTCTTTGCTTGTAATAAAATCTTGCACTGGATAGACGATATGATTGTATGCGTAGGCCAGGATTAATTGGCGTAAGTTTGGATGTATACCATAGAGTTCATAGTTTTTAATTCTTTCATTTTGATCCCGTAAATCTTTATTGGGCTTATTGCCTTCAAGTATGCTGTTATAAAAATAGGCAATTGTTTGACCTAGGTGTACGATTTCACTCCATAATCTTTCTGCATATGAGAGAACTTGGGTGTCATAGGGTTGTGCTAAGATAACGTGTTCGGTTGCTGGAAGATTTGCTGTGTTGTTTTCATTTCTAGCTTTTTCTGCAAATGCAGACGAAGACGAAGATGCAGCAGCATTCTTGGTATTCATCGTGATCGATTCAGACTTCTCTTTTGCTGATTTTTCCAGTGTTTTTTGTAATTCGCTTTGTTCGACTTCAGTTAGCGTAGGATTTAAGATTTTATATTTGTTTTCATAAAACAAAATTTCATCTTTCTTTCTATTGATATCTCTAGCCAAATCTTCCGCATGGAGTTGTTGCTTGTCACGATAGGTTGGATTTTCACTTGGGATAATATCGTTTTTCTCTGGACTTTTTATTTTCTTCCTGCCTGATTGCGGTATTCATCTTTTAAGTAAAAGCCAATAGAGGACGTAAGCCACCGGATCTTGCTCTCTCTTAT
>CAZPAA010000060.1:0-6878 GCA_964584425.1 uncultured Gammaproteobacteria bacterium
GGATCGGCGTGGATGCGCCGCCTGTTGTTGCAACTCTAACAACCAACCTTTAAAGGCTAAACGCTCAAACCAAGTTTTTAATTGTTCATTATCGGCTTCACTTCGCACCAATTGCTCTGGCGTTAAATCAAGCGGCACATCATGTTTAACCGTGACTAATTGTTTGGACAAAGGTAATTGTGGAATCGCAGCGCGGAAATTTTCGCCAATTTTACCTTTGATTTCTTCGGCGTGTGCGATAAGGTTATCGAGCGTGCCATATTCCTGCAACCATTTTGCTGCGGTTTTTGGACCGACTTTTTCAACGCCCGGGACATTATCAGAAGCATCACCCATCAATGTTAACAAATCAATAATTTGCTCGGGTCTGACACCAAATTTTTCTTCAACGCCGCGGGGATCAAGCTCTGATTCCGTCATGGTATTAACCAGGTGAATCTTTGGACTGACAATCTGTGCCATGTCTTTATCACCGGTTGAAATTAATGTGTGCATTTGAATTTTTTCAGCTGCGATTGCAAGCGTTGCGATCACATCATCCGCTTCAACCCCCGGCACGCACAACACGGGGATGCCCATCGCTTTAATAATGCTATGAATCGGTTCCAATTGTTTAACTAAATCATCCGGCATCGGCGGACGATGCGCTTTATATTCTGGATAAAGATGACTGCGAAAAGTTTTTTCTTTCGAATCGAAAATCACTGCGATATGTGTGGGATTAATCTCATGCAATAATTTGCGCAACATGTTAATCACACCATACACGGCGCCGGTGGGTTCGCCTTGTGGATTAGTCAACGGTGGCATCGCATGAAATGCACGATAGACATAAGATGAACCATCGACTAATACAAAGGGAGGTGACATGATTGATCCTTATTTGATTTGTATAAAGTGGCTATTTTACCTCGGGTTATATGGAAGAGGCAAACTCTTTTCGGGCTCCCGGTCCTGCGTGAAACTTTTCATGCTCGCAAGCTGCACGTGAAAAGTGGACCCAAGGCCACCCGTTTGGGCACATTTACGAGGTGAGAGTTTTGCACTTTAATTAAGAGAAGCAGAGTGAGGTCTTCGTAGGGACGCAGCATGCTGCGTCCAGAGTTATCTTGTGAAAATATGTATGAATTCCCGGAAATCATCCCTCTCTTTATTGTGTGGTGGAGCACATAAATTGTTCTGCCGCTTCAACACCTGGACGCAACATGTTGCGTCCCTACGAAGACCTCACTCTGCTCCTCTTAATAAAGTGCAAAACTCTCACCACTGAGAATGAGCCAAACGGGTGGCCGGAGAGAGTTTTGCCTCTTCACCCGCCCAAATTCAACCCCACAATCACCCGCGCAATTTCCGCAAACAACTCAGAGCGCACATGCGTCTTACGAAATACCAATCCCAGCTGCCGACTCGGTGCGGGATTTTTAAATGGGATATAACAAATATTCGCATTTGAATGATCCACTGCCAACTCCGGAATCAAAGTAGATCCCAAATTCTGCGCCACCATATGCCGCAAAGTTTCCAAACTCGTCGCCTGAAAATCTCCCATATGCGCAGTTTGAATATGATGACAAACCGCCAACGCTTGCTCTCGCAAACAATGCCCATCGGCCAGCAATAATATTTTTTCATCTTGAATATCTTTAAGCGAAATGTTTTTCTTCTTCGCCAAAGGATGCTCAGCATGCGTAGCAAAATAAAAAGGTTCAGTGAATAAAGGTAAAACCGTTAAAGATTCATCACTCACAGGGAGTGCCAAAATCGCTAAATCTAGTTGCCCATTCTCAATTTTTTTCAATAAGGTATGCGTTTGTTCTTCGTGTAACCATAACGATAATTTAGGAAACTTCGCATTCAAACCCTGAATCATCTGCGGCAATAAATAAGGCCCCAGCGTTGGAATGATGCCAAGATGTACATCGCCCGCCAGCGGATCTTGCATTGTGCGCGCATAAGTTTTCATCGCATCCACATCAGTCAAAATGCGCTCCGCCATCCCCGCAATCACTAGCCCCGCAGGCGTCAATCGCACATTTTTATTATTGCGCTCAATCAGGGTCACACCCAAACGATCTTCAAGTTTTTTCAACTGAACGCTAAGGGTAGGCTGACTCACGTGCGTCATAGCCGCAGCCTTGCCAAAATGCAGGGTCTTGGCCACCGCCACCAGATAGGTTAAATCGCGTAGTTTCATAGTTAAAACCTATTAATTAGTGAAAATTAATCTATTTTACAATAAGTCTAGGCTATTGTATACTTCTTATATTCACTCAACAGAAGGAAATCATCATGAAAATAACCCAATTACCCGCCGTATTAGCCAATACCTATGCGTTATACCTAAAAACCCAGAATTATCATTGGAATGTCACCGGGGTCCATTTTGCGTCTTTACACCATTTCTTTGAAGAACAATATGAAGAACTGGCTGAAAGTGTCGATGCGATTGCTGAGCATATCCGCATGCTAGGCGAGCACGCCCCTGGGTCATTTAATGAGTTCCAAAAGCAGAACAATATCCCAGATGCCAAGTCAAACCTCGATGCCGCAGGGATGATCGCAGATTTACTCGCCAGCCACGGGTTAATCCAAGATCTGCTCAACAGCACCTTCAAGCAGGCCGAAGTAGCAGAAGATGAAGTCATCATGGATTTTATGATTCAGCGCATGGCCGCCCATCGCAAACATCAATGGATGCTGCAAAGTTTGACGAAATAATTGCTGTTTTACCTCACCCTAGCTCTCTCCCACTTCTCATTCTCATCCTATGTCGAGACCACCAGATGTGGGAGAGGGGATCTAGAGAAGAGGCTATTTTTATATTCCCGCCTATGATACTATTTGCTTAAATAACTTAGGCGGAGGGAGTGTTATGGGATTAGAAGCCTTTTTTAAAGGTAAGCTCAATTGGCCTTTAATCATCGAGGCTTATAATCATTTGATCCTAGAAAATTTTAGCCAGCAGGGTATTATTTCTGCACAAGCTGCAGCTTCACTCGGGTTATGTATTCCTTCGCGCGATCAAAAATTATCCGAACTTTTGTCGGTCAATGTGGTTAAATTAGAAGAAACCCAATATACATTATCGCAAGATGCGTTGTTGAATAAATTGACATCCGATGTCAATAGCGGGTTGTACTATATCCCTCTAGAGCGCTCAATTCCTGCAAAAACTGATTCAGATCAACATGCACTTAAAATCTTATCCCTGCGCGCACAAAACAATATCGTGTTTGTATTGGATATTCAATATGACTTTCCTTTGACCTTACCTGTTCAGGAATTGCGCTTAGATAAAGCAGTGGCACCGCAGCAAATAAAAGCAATTATTGCCCCCATGCCGTGGGCGCAGGTTGCGCAAAAATATTTCTCTCAAGTTGAAATTATTTCGGTTGCGCAGAGTTCACAACAGTTAATGCTAGGCCCTATGGTTGTAGAATCCTTACCTCGTCTCAAACCTTATGTTCCATATACATTCAATGTACCTGATTATAAAACAGGCGTTGCAACCTATATGAACACGCACCCTGATAAAAAATTTGCGCTGCATATCACTAGGTTGGCTCATGCCGAAGATTTAAACCAGGAAGTGTTACTTAAAAAACAAAGGAAAACACCGCAGTTAGAAGACGCATTAATCGGAAAAATCCAACAAATCTGTCCAGCACCAAAAAATACTTTGGCGGGATATGAAGATTATATTTCAGGAGATAATGGTTCAGCGTCAGATGTAAATAATCTAACCATGAATAGTTTATTTTTAGGAAATAATAATAATGCTAAATGAACAACAACTCGACACCCTGGGCAAGCAACTGCTAGAACCATTATATCAGGGGGAAATATCTGAAATAGTGACAGATGCCATTTGTGCGATTGAAGTGGAATTTAATGAAGCGCTCCAAAAACTGCACCCTCAAGAGCAGAAGTATATCCGTGGGATAGAAAAAAGATACATTAAAATTTTAGGACATCAAAAGGAAGAAAATAAACGCAAAGAAAATGAACAAAAAGGAAATAACAATAACAATAATAATACCCCACAAGAAGAACCCGTTGAAGAAAATACAAATGACTTAGACGGACATCTGATGATAGCCTGCGCAAGAATTGCTTTATTAAAATTACAATTAGCACGCGCAAATTTTAGAGCTTTTCTATTTACGTCTACTTCTAATTTTGTGTTTTATGGTGTGATCCTGGGGATGTTTGATAGACTGTACCGAGATGAGTGTTTTGATTTTGAAACTTTTGTTCGATTGATTAATGCAAGTATTAAAGTCAAAATATATACCAGTCAAATGCTAGCGCCCCTAGAATTATTTATTTTAAAAGATGTGGGTTTAATTAGATCTCCTACGGTAAATGAAAGTATGTTATTAGCTTATTTGACTGGTCTTGAGCAAGGTCATATCAATTCAAGTTTAGAGGAACAGCTGCCCAAACCTTTACCTATTCCGCAACATATATTGCAGGATAATAAAAAGGAAGATTCAGTTGAATACGATTTTAGCGTTCTAAAATTAAAATACTTATTTGCTGGCACATTGTTTAAAGAATATCAGACATCCAATACCCAAAGTTTAATCATACTGAGCCGAGCAGCATCACCAGCAAATAGGCCGCTTACGCCGGTTGATGAAACATGTTCGGTCAAATCGCAAAACACTTATGATTAAGCAAATCTAATCCCCATAATCCCTTGACCAAAGTGTGCGATGGCTTTTGCTTTATCATTTAATGATAATCCACCCAAAGCGTAAACGGGTAAGGTGGTTTGCGATGCTAATGCTTGAAATGTCTCCCATCCCATCGGTGCTTGCTCGGGATGCGTTAATGTTTTTTGCACAGGCGAGAGTGAAACAAAATCTAAATTTATTTTTTCAGCATGCTTGAGTTCGCTAAGATTATGACAATAAGCGCCCACCAAAAAATTTTCCGGCATTGGGCGCGCAAAACATTGCATCAATTGATCCGAATTTAAATAACACCCCGCAGCATTTAATTGCAAAGCTTGTTCGCCACTGCCATTGATAATCATCGTCACATTGTGTGCTTTGCACTGTGCATTGAGCAAAGAAAATATTTTTTCAAATGCTTCTTGCGATAATTGCGTTTGCCGAAATTGAACATGCGTGATCCCTGAAGCAACACGCCTTTTGAACAAGGCTAATAAATCTGCAACATATTCTGTTGATGTAATATCCGGTGTTATCCACCAGCATTCGGGCAAGGTTTGGAGGTATTGCATTTTTATAAGAATACAGTTCCTAGGTCAGTGTTAATAAATCTATTTTAAATTTTTTTGCGATTTTAATTAAATTTTTATCTAACGTTGCAAATTTATTACTGTGTTTGCAGCTGGCAAGATGTAGGGCATCGGCGAAATCAAATCCTGCTTCATACCAATCTAATGTTTGTGCGATGGCTTGTGGATCTTCAACGCTCACTTGTGAAAGGCCCAGTAAATTTTTAAATGCAAATAGAATGGTTTTTGAATTTAACTCATAACAGTAGCGTAGTACCCATTCTGTTTCTAACAATACACTTTTAGCGATAAAAATAGGATTTTTTTCAATAAGTTTGACAACAAATTGTGCTTGTTTTGGATCATCATTGGTGAGTAAGCGTACCACTAAATTTGTATCAATCCCTATCACGGCGTTTTGTTCCTTTAGCAATTGCTTCGTCCATATTTTTCAGTGTTTTTCTTTTGCCCTTGTAATTTGTGCAACCTAATACCTCTTTCACTTGACTGGATTCAAATGTTTTAATGGGTTGCAGTAAAATACCACCATTGAGTTCCACCACCTTAAAATTGAGGCCAGGTAGCCAATGATGTGTGTCGCGAATAGATTGGGGGATAATGATTTGCCCTTTGCTGGATAAACGTGTGGTTTCCATAAATGACCCTCATAAGTAAGATTGTAGTAAGATTATAACAGCCTGGGCTGAAAGTTCAATAGGCAGGTTTGACGCGCCCAATAGCCTATGTTACGGTGCACTTTTCAAAGTGGAGCCCTCTAATGCGCAACATGACCCGATCTGAAGCCCTATTCATCGCCGCAAAAAAAGTGATCCCCGGAGGCGTTAATTCTCCAGTGCGGGCATTTAAAGCAGTGGGTGGGACGCCGGTATTTTTTAATCATGCGAAAGGCGCCTATTTATATGATGAAGATGGCAATCGCTATATTGACTACGTTGGTTCTTGGGGGCCCATGATCTTGGGACATTGCGATGATGATGTGGTCAAGGCTGTTCAGCAAGCGGCAACCAAAGGACTCAGCTTTGGCGCACCCACCGAGTTGGAAACGCAATTATGTACTTTATTATGCCAACTGGTGCCGTCGATGGAACAAGTCCGTTTAGTGAGCTCCGGCACTGAGGCGGGCATGTCAGCGATACGCCTCGCACGCGGTTTTACTAAGCGGGATAAAATTATCAAATTCTCGGGTTGTTATCATGGTCATGATGATTCACTGCTCGTAAAAGCAGGATCAGGCGCGCTGACTTTTGGTACACCGAGCTCACCCGGTGTCCCGAGTGGTACAGTCGAGAATACCCTTACGGCCTATTTTAACGATCTCGACAGCGTCAAAGCCTTATTCCAACAATGTGGTGAGCAAATCGCCGCCATTATTGTCGAGCCGGTCGCGGGAAATATGAACTGCATTCCCCCCATCCCAGGTTTTCTAGAAGGCTTACGCACCCTGTGCGATCAATATTCCAGCCTACTGATTTTTGATGAAGTGATGACCGGCTTTCGCGTACATTTAGGCGGCGCCCAAGCTTTATATAATATCAAACCCGATATGACCATCTTAGGCAAAGTCATCGGCGGTGGCATGCCAGTAGGCGCATTTGGCGGCAAGCGAGAA
>CAZPAA010000060.1:6888-9910 GCA_964584425.1 uncultured Gammaproteobacteria bacterium
CGTGATGGTGGGAGGTGCCTCCGGGGTTTTTTCGAAGGGGTTCGGCCGCGCGACTTGGCGGCAAGCTGGAAATTATGCAGTGCTTATTACCACAGGGCCCCGTCTATCAAGCGGGAACCTTATCCGGCAATCCGATTACTGTCACCGCCGGCCTTGCCACCTTAAGTAAAATCCAAGTCCCTGGTTTTTATGAAAAATTAACCAAAACCACGGAAGCCCTATGCCAAGGATTTGCAAGCGCGGCCACGGCTGCTAATATTCCTGTGTGCACGAGTTCGGTTGGCAGTATGTTTGGTTGGTTCTTTACCGATGCAAAAACGGTCAATAGCTATGAACAAGCAATAGCTTGCAATAATGAGCAATTTAAGCTATTTTTCCATGCCATGTTAAATGAAGGGGTTTATTTAGCACCTTCTTGCTTTGAGGCGGGATTTGTTTCAAGCCAGCATAGTGATGCCGAGATCAAAGCAACATTAGACGCCTGTGAGCGCGCATTTAAATCGCTTGCAAGCTAGCGTAAAATCCGTATGATCCAAGGATTTGAGGAGGGAATCATGCCAGGCACTAGTAAAAATATTGACTTCAAGCCCTATAAAATGAAAAGGGGCGAAGAGTATATGAGTGATGCGCAACTCGAGCATTTTCGTTCCATTCTAGCGCAAATGCGCCAAGAGCTGATGGAAGAGGTCGATACCACCGTTGCTCATTTACAAGAAGAGCCCGGCCATTTACCTGATCCCAACGATCAAGCCTCGAGAGAAGAAGAATTTAACCTAGAGTTAAAAACCCGTAACCGCGAAGGGAAACTCATTCATAACATTGAAGCCGCACTGGAGCGGATCAACCAAAAAGCCTATGGCTACTGTGAAATGTGCGATGAGGAAATTGGTCTCAAACGTTTAGAGGCAAGACCCACCGCTAAATTATGTATCGATTGTAAAACAATTGCTGAAGTCAAAGAAAAGCAATTTGCTGAAAGTTAACCTGCAGGTTTGATGTTGCTGATATTGTGATCCATAAGCTATTTAATATTTTATTTAAAAAAAACAAACCTGATATTCCAGAACCTTCAGTGATCTTGCCACGCGCTTCACATGGTGTCTCTCGTAAACAAATTAACCCTCATGCACTCAAAGTATTATATCGATTACACAGCGCAGGCTATGCGGCATATTTAGTCGGGGGCGGGGTGCGTGATTTATTGTTAAATCGCACCCCAAAAGATTTTGATATTGCAACCGACGCCAAACCTGAAGAAGTCAAAAAATTATTTCGTAATTGTTTATTAATCGGCCGACGCTTTCGCATTGCGCATGTGCGCTTTGGTCAAGACATCATTGAGGTTACAACGTTTCGTGCTTGCAACGCCGAAGATGATTCCGATCGTACGCATTCTAAATTAGGGATGGTGCTGCGTGATAATGTTTACGGCACGATAGGCGAAGATGCATTACGGCGCGATTTCACCGTGAATGCGCTGTATTATAATATTGCGGATTTTTCTATTCTGGATTTTAGCACCGGCGTAGATGATTTAGAAAATAAATGCATACGCTTGATAGGCAATCCTGGCAAACGTTATCAAGAAGATCCGGTACGCTTATTACGTGCGATTCGTTTTGCTGCAAAATTACAATTTAATCTGGAAGAAGCCACGAAAGCGCCGATTAAACAATCCGCAAACTTACTCACACATGTCGCTCCCGCACGGTTATTTGATGAATTCTTAAAATTATTTTTCCATGGTGCAGCTGCGCAAACTTATACGCTGTTAGATGAATACGGGTTACTCCAATATTTATTACCGATTGAAAACGCGCAGTTACCAAAAGCCATGCAACACTTTATCGAGCAGGCATTGCGCAATACGGACGAGCGCGTTAAGCATGAACAAGGTGTTAATCCAGCATTTCTATTGGCCGTATTTTTATGGCCAAAATATATTGAGTGCTTTGAAGAATTTAAAAGTAAGCGTTTGAATGCCACATTAGCCAGCCAAAAAGCGCTCTCGAAAGTATTAAATAGTAATGAATTACCGATGAACATCCCAAAACGGTTTACCGAAATTATCAGGGATATTTGGGCATTGCAATGGCGTTTAACTGCATTAGTGCGACATCAAGCCGTGCATGCCAGTTTACATAAACGTTTGCGCGCCGGATATGATTTTTTAATTTTACGCGCGCAGTCTGATGAAACGCTGGAAGACTGCGCATCGTGGTGGACGTATTATCTTGCGGCAGAGCATGAACTTCAACAACAATTACTAGAACAATTACCCGCAGCAAAACGGACTAAGCGCAGTAAACCTAGGAGAAAACCCAATGCCAAAAAAGACAGCGTATGTCGCACTCGGCAGCAATCTGAACAACCCACTATTACAGATTAATATTGCACTATCGCATATTGATAATATTCCTCACACACAAAGAATTCACACATCAAAATTTTATCAAAACCCACCGATGGGGCCTATCGATCAAGATGATTTTGTGAATGCAGTGATTGAATTAGAAACGGATTTAGATATGAAAGCATTGTTGCATGCATTGCAAGCGATAGAACAATTGATGGGACGTGTGCGTCTTAAACGCTGGGGACCGCGGGTGATAGATTTAGATTTATTATTATTTGATAATGCGGTGTTTCAAGATCAAGAATTAACCCTGCCACATCCGGGTGTGTTTGAGCGAATATTTTTTCTACAACCTTTGCATGATATTGCGCCCAATTTATGTTTGCCGGATGGACGTGCGATTGCAAAACTATTTAAGCCCGAACTAACAGCCATTTCAAATAATGACCATGACTAAAAGCCAACGCTTGCGGATGGTCAGGTCCTGCAAATCCAGTATTAATAATTTGCAGATTTTTTTGACAGGCGAGCTCCGCATCCTGTAATACTTTCGTAAAATCTTGAAGACTGACGGCTTGCGACCACATACACGTTAAAAAAAAACAGCCAGACGTCAGCTCCATCAATGCGCATTTATAGATATATAACATTCTATGTTTTGCATAA
>CAZPAA010000061.1:0-9649 GCA_964584425.1 uncultured Gammaproteobacteria bacterium
CACCCCCTTTTTCAAAGGGGGATAATCAAGATCCTAGATCTCTTAATCTCTTAATTAAAGTGCAAAACTCTCGCTCGGTGAACGTTCCAAACGGGTGGCCGGAGGTTTTGTTTTGGGGTGCATACCCCAAACAATAACCGCATACCTGCGCCCGTTTGGACGGTAGGCCCGATTAGAGTTTTGCCTCTTCCCCAACCCCAGTAGCCCCGATAGAGTTTTGCCTCCTTCAAAAACATCGATGCCAAACTTCAAACCGTAGCAAATTCAACCTTGCGCCCCAACCACCGAGTAATAATCGGCTCAATATGCTCAGGATGATTCTTAATAATATGATCCGACAACTGCTGAATCTGCACAATCAACGCTGAATCACGACCTAAATGCGCAACTTTAAATGTAAGCTCGCCGCTTTGTCTTGTGCCGAGAAATTCTCCACTCCCACGAATCGCCAAATCTTGCTCCGCAATTTTAAATCCATCATTGCTATTACGCATAATATCGATCCGCGCTTTTGCATTGTATGATAAGGGCGATTGGTATAATAAAACGCAATGGCTCTCTGCCTGCCCACGCCCCACACGCCCACGTAACTGATGTAATTGTGCCAGCCCCAATCGCTCTGGATTTTCGATGATCATTAAATTGGCATTGGGTACATCGACACCGACTTCAATCACCGTGGTTGCAACTAATAAATCAATCTCACCTTGTTTAAAAGCTTCCATGATCTTTTGTTTCTCTTGCGATTTAAGTTGTCCATGCACCAGTGCAATTTTAAATTCTGCAAGATGTGTTTTTAAATTTTCATAGGTTTTTGTGGCAGCTTGGCATGTGAGTGATTCAGATTCTTCAATTAAAGTGCAGACCCAATACACTTGTTGTTTCTGCTGACAAAAGCTACGAATTTTCTCAACCACAACCTCACGTTTACTACTGGGCAGTGCGATGGTTTTGATGGGTTTACGTTGTGGTGGCAATTCATCGATCTCTGAGCAATCTAAATCGGCGTAGGCCGTCATGGCCAATGTGCGCGGAATGGGGGTTGCGGTCATCATCAATTGATGCGGACATTGTCCTTTGGCTTGCAAATTTAAGCGCTGCTCGACGCCAAAACGATGTTGCTCGTCAATAATAATCAATCCTAATTGATGAAAATTCACCGCTTGCTGAATTAGCGCATGCGTGCCAATAATAATTTGTGCACTGCCTTCGCTAATTTGTTCATAAATCGCTTGTTTTTGTTTTGCAGGAATACGACTTTTTAAATGGACAATATTTTCATTCGGAAAATATTTTTTGAAGTTTAAATAATGTTGTTCCGATAAAATTTCCGTGGGCGACATCACCGCCGCTTGATATTGATTTGAAATAGCCGCCAAACTTGCAGCGGCGGCAATGACGGTTTTACCTGATCCAACATCGCCTTGTAACAAGCGCAACATGGGATGAGCGCGATTTAAATCTGTGACAATTTCTGTCAGCACCCGCGTTTGTGCCCTCGTCAAGATAAAAGGTAACTGCGAAGTAAATTCATCTAAAATATTTTGTGAAAGCGTTAAGGGTGTTGCAATTTGCGATTTCATTTTATCGCGGATTTTTTTCCGACTTAAATGATGCGCTAATAATTCTTCCAGCGCTAAACGTTGTTGCGCCGGGTGTTTACGTGCTTCTAATAACTCTAAATCGGCGTCAATAGGTGGTTGATGACAATAAATCAGCGCGGATAATAAAGGATAAGGCTGTTCCTTTAAATAATCGATCGGCGGATGATTTTGCAAAAGCGCTAAGGCCTGCGCAATTAAATTTCGCCAAGTTTTTTGCGATAAACCTTCACTGCTGGGATAAATTGGGGTTAATGTTTGCGAAGATGTCTCATTTGAAAAACGCTCAACTTGATATTCCGGATGCACCATTTGTAAACGCTGATTAAAAAAACTCACCTCGCCAAAACACCGAATTTTAGTCCCGGTTTTTAAATTCTCGCGCTGCGCATTGGAAAAATGAAACAAACTCATGTAAATATAACCCGTCTTATCCGCCAACTGCACTTCTAAGCGACGGCGTTTGCCAAACATGATTTGTTGCTTCACGACCTCTACTTCTATTAAGGCATGCATGCCCGGTATTAATTGTGAAATCAGATAAATTTGCGTACGGTCTTGATAACGATAAGGCAAATGAAATAATAAATCGTTAATCGTAACAATCCCCAGCGCATTTAATTTTTTTGCTAGATGCGTGCCCACGCCTTTTAATTTTGTGATAGATAACATACTTGTTTTGATTTACCAATTTTGATGTATACTGATGAAATGTCTGCAATAGTATACCATTACGATGAAAAAGCCCTAAATACCTTGGCCATTTTATTTGGCCGAGGTTTTCTGCATTTGGGGACAGAAGGGTGGGTGGATGCATTGTGCCAAGAATCCGATTTGGCCGGAAAAAGAGTGCTAGATTTTGGCAGCGGCGCAGGTGGGATCGCGTGTTACATTGCAAAACATTATGATGCGCAAGTGACCGGGCTGGAATTTTCAAAACCTTTGATCGAACAAAGCCTACTCTTAGCCAAAGACGAAAAACTCAATGTCCAGGTTGATTTCGCACACATTGAAAATATGCCGCTACCCTTGCCGCATAAATATGATCTCATTTTATCAATCAACACCCTGTCCCATTGTAAAGATAAAGATCTGCTCTTTACGGAACTTGGCCGCGCATTACGCTCACATGGCACGTTAGCCGTGATGGATTGGTTTCATAAATCACCTCATTACAGTGAAGCAACGCAATCTTTTTTTAAATTTACCGATCAGATTTTTTATTTAAACACCCCGCAAGAATATTTACAGCGCCTTGAAAAAAATAAATTAAATTATGTCAACTTTAAAGACAATACAAAAGCCATGCGTTTGTCTTGCGAAAAATTAATCACCGATTTGAAAGTGGAATATGAAGGACAAATTGTTAGCCAATTTGGCGCCGAATATTTTGAATGGTGGGTCGAATATTGGTCACTATTACATGCGGCCTTACAATCTGGCGATTTATTAACCGGCCATGTCCGTGGTATTAAAGCATAATGAACACCGTTAAAATCAGACCGGTTGCACTCTCAGACTTAGATGCTATTTTTGAGCTTACCCAAAATATTGGTTATGGCGTGACCCATTTACCTCCAGAAAAAAACTTGCTCGCAGAAAAAATTGAACTCTCCATTCAAAGTTTTAATAAGCAAATCGATGTGATCCAAGATGAATTGTATTTTTTTGTGATGGAGGAATTAAAATCAAATCAAGCGATAGGTTGCTGCGGCATTATCTCACAAGGTGGACTCACTCATCCTGTTTATAATTATAAAATTATTCAACAGGTGCATAATAGTCCGTCTTTACATATGCAGCATAAAAATAATTTTTTGCAGTTAACCAATGATTATCAAGGTTTAACCGAAATTGGCATGCTGGCTTTACTTCCCCAATACCAGCGACACCATTATGGAAAATTTTTATCGCGTGTCCGATTTTTATTCTTGGCTGATAACGAGCAGCGTGTGAGCGAAAAAATTATTGCGCAAATTCGTGGTGTGGTTGACGCTAAGGGACACTCCATTTTTTGGCGCGCGATTGGGAAAAAATTTATTGAACTGCATTTTTTAGAAGTTGATCATTTAATCGCAAAAGGTGAAGAAAAATTTATTGCAGAATTACTACCTGATGCGCCGATCGCCATAGAATTATTATCGGATGAAACGCAAGAAATCATCGGCATCCCACACCCCAACTCCGTACCGGCTTGCGCCATGCTGAAAAAAGAAGGTTTCACCTTTGAAAATTACATCAATATTATTGATGGTGGGCCTTGCTTAGAATTATATCTAAAACATAATCCCACCATTCATCATTCAAAATTGGTGCTGGTGCAAGATGTTAAACCAGATATCCAAAGTGATCCGTATATGATCGCATGCATTAATCAACCTTTTTGTGCTTGTATGGGTGCAGTGTTATTCCATGAAAATAATCAGGTCACCCTTACCCCTCAAACGATGGAAATATTAAATATTCAAATTGGCGATATGATAAGGATAAGCTTATGAATTTTATTAATGGTCAATGGCTAGAGGGGCAGGGTGAAGTTTTTACATCAATCGACCCTTCTACGCAAAATATCATTTGGGAAAAAAAGGCCGCCGATAAATCCGATGTTGCAAAAGCCGTAGGCGCTGCACGCGAAGCTTTTCAAGCATGGGCGCTCACACCGCTTGATGAGCGCATTGATTTTCTAAAAAAACTTCAAATGTTAATTAAAAAAAATATTCAAGAGATAGGTGCGATTATCAGTCAAGAAACCGGGAAAACGGTTTGGGAATGTGTGATGGAAGCACAATCCATGATGAATAAAATTGATATCTCCATTGAAGCCTATCAGCAGCGCACCGGCGAGTCGACTAAGCAAATTGATACTTATCAATTGCATGTGCGTCATCGTCCAATTGGTGTACTCGCAATTTTTGTTCCATTTAATTTTCCCGGACATTTACTGAATACCCATGTGGTGCCGGCACTTTTGGCGGGAAATACCGTGGTGATAAAACCAAGCGAGCTCACCCCTAAGTCTTCCGAATTTATTTTAAATCTTTGGCAGCAAATCGGTTTGCGATCGGGCGTAATTAATTTAGTGCAAGGTGCAGGTATCGTCGGACAAGCACTTGCAAAAGATCCGCGTTTAAATGGGATCTGTTTTACCGGTAGTTTTAAAATTGGTCAGTTATTACATCAAGCATGGGCTTCGCAAACTGAAAAAATGTTAGTGCTGGAAATGGGTGGGAATAATCCATTAATTATCGGCGATATTTCGAATATTGATGCAGCGGTGCTGACCATTATTCAATCCAGTTTTATTAGCGCAGGACAACGCTGCACATGCACGCGTAGATTAATTATTGTTGAAAATCATTTAACCGAACGTTTATTAAATGCATTAGTAGAAAAATTAAAGCAGATCAGAGTGAATTATCCACTCACCACACCCGAACCTTTTATGGGCCCAGTGATCTCAATTGCAGCAGGTCAGCACGTACTTGAACGCCAACAATTTTTACAACAATTAGGCGGGAAAAGTTTGTTGCCCACACAAAGTTTAGATCCCAAAAACCCAGCGTTATTGTCCCCTGGTTTAATTGATGTGACCGGCATTGATGTCCCTGATGAAGAAATCTTTGGCCCATTACTACAAATCTTCCGGGTTAAAGATTTAAGCACCGCCATTCAAACTGCAAACAACACGCAATACGGCTTAACCGCCGGTATTTTAAGTGACGATAAAAAACAATATGACACTTTCTTTAATTTATCACGCGCAGGAACTGTGAATTGGAATCGCCCGACCACTGGGATCAGTGGCCTTGCACCATTTGGTGGGCTGGGACACAGCGGCAACTTCCGTCCCACTGGCACTTACGCGGCCGATTATTGTGCCTATCCCGTGATCAGTGTTGAGAGTACGCAATTACAAATAGGGGCTCATTTACCGCCGGGCTTGTAGGAATGATTATTGTTATTGTTTTCATGCGTGTCATCCATCATTTTCGGCCGTGGAATATAAGTATCATCCACTCTTTTAAAAGGGGTATTGTGCACCCAGTGTTGATCAAAGATCACGAGAAAACAATCAAAACCTATTACCCGAATCACACGGCCATGCAAACGATGATCGCCCGTAGATAAACCATGTATTTTCAGACGATACATTTTGTCTTCGGGATAAAGTGCATCCGTATTATTAAATTCGGTGTGAAATTTTTCTTGAATCAGTTGTTCAAGGCCATCGGTTCGATGTACACCCCAGCAAATATTTTTAACATGCCCATGTACGATAAAAGACTTTAGCGTTTCATTTTCGAGTAAAAAATCTTTAAAAATAATGCGGATTTCCTCGGCAGTAAAAGTTTTGTTTTTATCCGTCTCTTTGTCATCTTTATTTTTGTTAAATTCCTGGGTAAAGCGTTGCCCATAAGTCTGCGCCTGATTTGCAAGGATTTTCTGGTCTTCTTGATTTTTGTTATCCTCTTCGATTAAAGGCAATTCCTTCAAAAGCAATAAATTGGCGGCTGCCGTTGCTTTTTTTTGTGGATGTGATGAAGAAGTGGATGAAGAAGCAGATGAAGATGCAGGTTTCTCTTCATCCTTACGCGCACGGCTTTGTGCTTCAGATTCTACGGGTTTTACTTGCGACGCTGCATTCGCAGTATCATCCGCTGCGCTCGGCATAACGGAAGCAACATTTTGAAGTGTATCTTCCGAAGTTGTGTCAAAGTTATTTTGACTCTCATTCGCCCTTTTATCGCGTCTCTCTTGCTTGGCTTTTCTTTTTCCATCTTTTTTTAATTTAGATTTTAAATGAGATAAATAATCAGCAAAAGGTTTTTGATGTTCATCTAAAATAGCGTGCTTATTTAATATATCCAATTTCTCTTGCAGGGATACGATATGTTCTTCATTTATTTCTGATGGGTGTAATGTTTTAACGTGTCTAAACAATAAATCAGCTGACCAATAATCATATTGTTTACGCAGAATATGATTAGAAGGAACCTTTTCTTTTAAGGCACGCAAATACATTTCATATTCACCGCGCTTATTTGCATAATAGAGTTGTGCCATGGTTAGCTGGATTAAAACGAATTTAGATTGGATATTTAAATAAGCCTCGGGTATTTTATTCATCGCATCCCAGACTTTGGTTAAATATGTATCACCCTTATCCTGGTGCAGCAGGACTAATGGCACGATTCTTAAGATAAACATATTTAAGTTATGGATAAATAATTCGCGCATGGGATTATCATCTTTAATTAATTTGGTAAAAGTGACCAATATATCACTTAAATTTTCCAATAATTTGAGTTTTTCATCGACTAGACCGAGAAAAACTAAAGTTTGGTCTAAATATTCTTTATATAAAAATAACTGTTTCAGATCAGTTTCTTCATGTCTGTGATGCATCATGGTTATAAAATTTAATATATTGGCCTGGTTTAATGCGCCTAAGATAGCCATCCCATGGAAGTGTGCATAAATGGTGTTTTTAACTATTTCTGATTCCTGGTCCGAGCGATGAAGTAATTGGGTCCAAATAATGACCATCTCATTTTGCTTTTGCTCTTCATTGGTCAACAGGCTTATTTGGTACAGACGATTTTTTATTGCATACGTAGAAGATGATGTAAAATAAGGTAGTGTATCAGATGAGGATGAAGATGATGAAGCAGATGAAGTTGAGGGTACGGATGAACTTGAAGATAAAGAGATCTCTTTAGCAGGATTTGCCAAGCGTTCAATTTCATCTAATACCAGTGCCTGTTCTTTAAAATGCTCCCTAAATAAACGAATCACCACCGGACCAAAAGGTTGCATTGCAAGATAAGTAATCAATGGGATCTTATTTTTATTATTCATATCCACAAAAATGTCTGCTTGATATTCCAATAATAACTTGATGATTGCGCTCAATACTTGCGCTAGTGGTTGATGATTATTTTTCATGGCGTGAGTAAAACGTTCAGCCACTATCGTTAACAAGGCTTCGTAAACAAAATCATCCTCACGCACATACCGCACATTGGGGTCCGCACCTTTTTGCAATAAGAGTTTTGTAAATCCCAAGATACAATCAGGATTACGATTAGGCTGGGTAATGGCGCTATAAAGTACAGGGTGTTTAGCAATTTCGTAATTAGATTTTTCAATTAACGCGAGGATAAGGCGCTTGCCACGAACTAGATCTGTACATTGCGCCAAAGCCACTTGAATGGCATTGCTACCATTTCTACGCGGCTTTGTTGCTAATTGAGGATCAGATGATGTTTGCAATAACACCTCTGCGGTATGGTATTGCTGTTCTTGTATACTCATTGTCAGTGCATTAGCACCGTTAATATCAGAGGTAAAATTCGGATCTTTATTTGCTAATTTTTTTACCCATTCTAAATGTTTGTCACCATCTATTGCTAAACTTTGCAGCGGTGATTCTGATCGTTGCTCCGCGCCGCGAGAGACTTGAAAATTAGGCTGTGCTAATAAAAGATCTGCCATTTTACCCAGTATAACCCCTTGACTGCGGCCTTCATTCGTGATTTGCGACATCAGTGTCCACAATAAATTCCCGCCAGAGTTAATATCGAAGGAATAAAGGTCCAAAGGATTTAATTTGATTAAACGCTCAAAATAAACTGCGTGTTGATAATGTACGCACAGAAAATTTAATTGGGCATAGGAAAAAAATACCCGGTTATCTTTAATCTTTTGTTCTAGTGGAAATATGACGGGCTGAAAAAGCTTAAGTGAGGCATCATTGATATGGGTAGTGCCCTCTGCGACCGATCGCAAAATTGCATCATATTCAGGGTATAGCTTTTTCTCAATTAATACATACATGCCATACCCTGTTCTTGGTGTTTATCGACTTAAAATATTCCCGCGATTGAGCGTGCTAAACCTTCCACCAATTCAGGTTCTGCTTGTTCAAAGCGAAGGTTAACTTTATTCGCGGTGCTGGCGATGCGAGTCTTGTGCACTCTGGTCGGCGCATTTTTTCTTTTTTCTGTGATTTGTACATCGGTGATGACGCTGTAAGTCACATCTTTGGTTGTGGCATTTGCAAGACCACCGAGCGCCGCGCCGACTAACGCACCGCCAATCACGGCATCGCTATGACCACTGACTAGTGCGCCAACACCGGCACCGGCTAAACCACCAAAGAGGGCATCACCAAAACCACGGCCCATGATTTCATTTGCGGTTTCAGGATCGAGTTCACCCGCTTGTAACACATTGACTTGTAACACAAAATGCGCGTCGCTGGCCTTGTGAGTGATTTGATAACCTTTATTGACCAGTGCACTATAAATAGGACCGGTTAAATCTAAATTTGGTTTGTCGGATGTATTGCGAACCTGTAAGTAAATCGTCCGATCATTGGGGTCAACTGGCTCCAAAAACACCGATTCCGTCATTTTGGTCTCAACCTTTAAATCTTTTTTTGCGATATGGGTGGTCGCAGCGCCACAGGCTACCAATGAAACTGAAGCTATCAACACACCTAAAAACTTAAACAATGCATTGCTTTTTAGCATAAAAAATTCCTTTGTTAGTGATAAACACGCGCTATTATCAGCAATCTTGATTTTAAAGTCAAATATATGACGTTGTTGAGTTGAATGGCTGGCCGTTTTTTTAAATGAGGCAAAACTCTAATCGAGCCTACCGTCCAAACGGGCTCCCGTCCTGCGGGGACACCCCCCGTGCTCGCAAGCGGAGCAAAGAGAGAAATAAGAGAAGTGAGAAGAAGGGGAGGAAAATTTAACTCCCATCTTCGTAGGGGCGCAACATGTTGCGCCCAGGTGTGTCTATTGAATAAATGTTTCCCTTCCCGAAAATCATCCCTTTCTTTTGTTGCAGTGGAACACATAATACGTGCTGCCGCTCCAACACCTGGGCGCAACATGTTGCGCCCCTACGAAGAGTCTTTCTTCTCCCTTCTCTTAATAAAAGTGCAAAACTCTCACCACTGAGAATGGTTCCAAACGGGTGGCCTTCGGTCCCTTTCCCACGCGCAGCTTGCGAGCATGGGGAAGTCCCCGCAGGAC
>CAZPAA010000062.1:0-9611 GCA_964584425.1 uncultured Gammaproteobacteria bacterium
TTAGTAAGTTTGCTGCAAATAACCCATAAAGTGCCCGATAAACCATTCTACAGGCGTCGTACCTTGTGTAACATATTCAGCAGATATTACGACATAAAACTCACCTTTTACACGACACAGTTTGCCCTTCTTGATAAGTTTATGGGCAGCTTGATGAAAAGGCATATAATCCATCCCTAAGTCATTCATTGCTTCGCTGCGCAGAAAACTACACCGACCTTGAGACTGTAGATGGTCTAGGTAATCAGATAAAGTCTTATTTCCATTTTTCATTTGTAAATTTTAGATTACAAATATAAAATTTACAAATGAAAAATTATAATTAGCCATAAAGAGTATAAATATCAGACGGTGCTATCGCCTAACGCATTGCCTACGACCCCGCCGACTACAGCGCCGGTTGCGGTGCCAATTTGCTCGTTGGAAGGTGACGTAGAACAACCCATTAAAGCTGCGGATAAGACCAAAGCATTTATACTTATTATTATTGGTTTCATGAACCTTTACAAAGTTTACCTGCTAACTTTTAAGGTTATCTAAAGCCGGTGCAATCTACGCAGTTCGCACAAAGACATCAGGAGTTTTTGAGCGTCGTAAAATCTCAAACCTCCCCCTAGCATGAATAAAAATATAAAAGTGTTACAAACTCTTAGGAAAAGTCATCAAAAATTCTGTAAACTCCCCCGTCACGGATTGACAGATGATACTGCCACCAAAACTTTCCATCACCAATTTGCAAAACGCTAATCCAACACCCGTCCCCTTGAGTGTTCGACTGTAAAATCTATCAAAAATTTTAGGCAAAACATCTTCATCAATCCCTAAACCCGTATCCTTAAAATGCAATACATTTAATTCGTCTTGCTGTTCACACCAAATGTGAATATCACCTTTGTTTGCGGCTTTTAAATAAAAAAGCGCGTTTTTCATTAAATTAAAGATAACATGTGTCATTAATAAGTCATTACCCAAAAAAGTAAAATCACTCTTTTGCCAATGAATTTTATCCACCTCATTTTTTTGAAAAGGATAACGCGCAATCGCGGTTTCGATACAGTTTGCAATGGAACAGGATTGAAATTTTTCTTTGTCAATTGTTAAAGTGTTGGCATTCATCAACATCATATCAATAATAGAAAACGCCTCCTGCGTCTCCATTTGTATAAGATCAATGCTTCTAGACAATAATTCCAACTTATTCGACATAACCCATGGCACATCTAAACCTGCATCCTTCGCCATCTTATAACTTTTAACCAAATCCGGGAGATATAAGCCTATTCCTTCCGATCCTATGCGAATCGCTGCGAGTGGTGTACGCAGTTCGTGGGCAATGCTGGAGGCTAATAAGCGCATTACAGATTCTTGTTCTTCAAGTAGCTGTTTTTCAAGGCGTAGAGCTTCTTTTTCGGCAGTGATGTCAAAAGAGATACCTAGAATGCCTACGATACTTGCCTCATCATACAATGGGACTTTTTTAGATAGGACAATTCTTTTACTCCCTTCTTTGATAATCACTTCCTCAATTGTTTTTTCAGTTTTCGTTTGAATGATTGATAAATCTACTTTTCTTATTTCATCGGCAATATCTTTTGGGGATAAATCGTAATCTGTTTTACCCACAATTTCATGTCTAGATGATAAGCCTAAGGATTTTGCTTGAGCATTATTACATCCTTGGTACACACAATGAATATCTTTCCAGTAAACATGCCCCGGCATTAAAGCGATCATGTTTTCGTAATGTTTTTTTAATTTATTTATTTCTAAGGTATTGATATTGGTCTCGTTTTTATTCATTTTGTCTCGATTAATCAGTTAAAATTCAAAATGCAACTCTTTTGGGGCTTGTTTCATTTCTGCCCTATTTTTAATTTGATGCTCTATAGTATCGCAAAATATATGTTTAATGAAAAATAAGTCTATCTTATCGGGAGCCTCAGTGCCATTTAGAGTTTATGTGAAGATATCGGGGGTTTTTAGAAGCTGAGCTTAAGATGTAGTTGTCTTTTGAAATTGAGATATTGTTTTTAATTGAGACAAAACTTTGTCGAGCTTCCGTCCAAACGAGTGACATGGGGGCTTTTTCAAAAGTTGGCTACCGCAAAGCCTATCGCAAAACTTTTGAAAAAGCCCCCATGTCACTCGCTTGGATAAGACTTTGGTTTTTAAGTTTTGTAATTTATTAAGAGAAAAGAGAAAAGAGAAAAGAAAAGAGAGCTATTTGTGACTTTTCACTCTCTTTTTTTACCCTACTGATTCTTGTCCATATTCTTGCCGACTTGGTTGCCGATTACAGCACCTACTGCAGCGCCGCCGACGGTGGCAACGGTACTATCGCCTAAGGCATTGCCTACAACCCCACCGACTACAGCGCCGGTTGCGGTGCCAATTTGTTCGTTAGAAGGTGATGTAGAACAGCCGACTAAAACCGCAGATAAAATCAAGGTATTCAACGTTTTTATTATTGTTTTCATGACCCTCTCCTAAGTATATTTTCTAACTATAAATTAGAAGTATAACTCTTTATTGGGTATTATCCATATGTTCGCCTACTTTATTGCCTATCAGCGCCCCTGCTGCTGCGCCGCCTACTGTGACTAAAGTTCCACCTAAGGCAGCCCCAGCCGCACCGCCAACGACTGCGCCGGCGACTGTACCTATTTGTTCTTTGGTGGGGGGAGTTGAACAGCCTGATAAAAAAACTAATAAAAACAGAGCGCTGAGCGCGACTTTACTATTCTTCATACAATTCTCCAAGTACAACTAACTAACTGGGATGGATTGTACCTGGATTAGTTACCCTGCGCCATCTTTTGCAGGCGTTTAACACGCTCTTCTAGGGGGGGATGGGTGGAAAACATTTGGCTGATTTTACCGGCGGTTAGGGGGTTCACGATAAAAAGGTGGGCGGAAGTCGGATGCTGTTCGGCCTGGGGCATGGGATGTTGTCTATTGCCTTGTTCTAGTTTTTGTAGCGCGCTCGCTAACCACAAAGGATGACCACACAAACGCGCACCGGCTT
This sequence comes from uncultured Gammaproteobacteria bacterium, assembly GCA_964584425.1. GTDB lineage: Bacteria > Pseudomonadota > Gammaproteobacteria > JABCZS01 > JABCZS01 > JABCZS01. The sequence continues at coordinate 3,026 of CAZPAA010000062.1, forward strand.
CATCTGCGGCGTATTCGCGGGTTCTTGAGACTGCAAATTGAATCAAGGCGGCTGCAATGGGTGCAAATATCATCATTAAAATCGCTGCAAATGCATTGCCCTGCTCTTGACGTCTACCACCAAATATCATCGCCAGTTGCGCCATATTGGCAAGCATACCAATCGCACCCGCAAGCGTTGCAGAAATTGTGCTAATAAGCGTGTCATGATGGATCACATGCGAGAGTTCATGCGCCATTACGCCCGTGAGTTCTTCATCCGATAAAATTTTTAGGATCCCTTCGGTGGCTGCAACTGCGGCATGGTTAACATCACGGCCTGTTGCAAAGGCATTGGGTGCTTCGGTCGGAATAATATAGACCCTTGGCATAGGCATATTTGCGCGTGCAGCGAGATTTTGCACAATTTTATATAACTTCGGCGCGCTCGCTTCATCGACTTGGCGCGCTTTGTATAACTTCAGCACAATCGTATCGGAGAACCAATACGCGGTAAAATTCATCACGATAGCAAATATCGCAGCAACCACTAAACCTTGGTGGCCAGCCAATAATTCCCCTATTGCTAGGAATAAAGCCGTCATGGCGGCTAGTAAAACAAAAGTACGCATCGAGCTCATGACTTTTCTCCTAAAGTTTTCCGTGATAAATAACTATACGCAACCGGTATGACCAATAAAGAAAATATAGTCCCAATCACCATTCCGCCCACAATTACCCAGCCCATTTGTTGGCGCGATACCGCTCCGGCACCACTGGCTAATGCCAGCGGCAAGGCGCCGAGCGCAGTTGCACCCGTCGTCATTAAAATCGGACGGATCCGTAACACAGAAGCTTCTACAATCGCATCATAAAAAACTTTGCCTTCGCGCTGCAGGGTATTTGCAAACTCGGTGATTAAAATTCCATGTTTGGTAATTAAGCCAATCAACGTCACAAAGCCAATTTGAGTATATAAATTATTGGTGCCATCTGTCATATGTAATAAGATCACCGCACCTAAAATTGAAAATGGCACGGTTAACATAATCACCAACGGATCAGCAAAACTTTCAAACTGTGCAGATAGCGCTAAATAAATAAACACTAACGCTAAAATCACGGTGAAGATCATCTCGCCACTCGCATTAACATAATCGCGAGTTAAACCTTCCCAAGTATATTTAGCGCTTTCAGGCAAGATTTGCGGGGCTAAAGCTTCCATATATTCCACGGCTTCGCCCATGCTATATCCTGGATTTAAATTTGCAGTTAAGGTGGCTGAACGCAAGCGGTTGTAATGTGGAAGACTATCCGCTTTGACCACAGATTCCGCAGTGATGAGTGATGATAAAGGCACCATGGTGCCATCACCAGCGCGCACATAAACACTTTGTAATTGATACGGTGCTTCTCTGTCGATCTCTGGCATTTGCACCATGACTTCATAGCTCTCACCACCCATATCTAGATCGGTAATGTGGCGTCCTGCGACCATGATGTTAATTGTGTCATTGATATCTTCTAAGCTCACTTTTAAATTTGCGGCAAGCTCGCGATCGATGCTGACTGCAATTTGCTGGCTGTCCATTTTTAAACTGCTCTCAACGCTGTTTAAGCCAGGATATTTTTGCAATTGCTCAACTAGATTGGCCATGATATTTGCCAGATCTAAATAACTACCCGAGAGTTGCACTACCATTTGAATTGGATTATTACCGCCGGTACTAGAAATCGGTGGAATATTAATCGCAAACGCACGCACGCCAGGAATACTCACCAATTGTCCTTGAATGGAATCAATAATTTCAGTTTGACTGCGGCTACGTTCATCCCATTCTTTTAACCTAGTAAAAATAATCCCTTGAGTTGCCGTTGGAAATCCTGCAACTGAAACCACCCCATTTTTTTCTGGGATCGATTCCAGCACCCTGACCGCTTCTTGCACATGTGCGTCCGTATAATGAAAGCTTGAACCGGTGGGTGTGGATAACATCGTCATCACCACGCCAGAATCTTCAACCGGGGCAAGTTCTTGTTTGAGGGATAAAAATAAAGCGACACCGATTGCACCCAGCACCACAAATCCAACCAATACCCAATGGCGTTTTTTTAAAGCACTATAAAGAAAGCGTCGATAAGCGTTGAATAGACGCTCAAATCCCTGTTCAAGGCGCACTTGATAACGATTCATTTTTCCATGCGGTCTTAATAGATACGCACACATCATCGGTGAAAGTGTTAACGCCACAAAACCTGAAATTAATACCGCGCCCGCCAAAGTAAATGCAAACTCGCGAAAGATATCGCCAGTTAAACCTTGAGTAAATCCAATCGGTGCATACACAGCGGCGAGGGTAATGGTCATTGCTACAATCGCAAATGCGATCTCGGTGCTGCCTTTTAATGCAGCCGCAAGGGGTTTTAATCCTGCTTCGATATGTCGGTAGACATTTTCCAACATCACGATCGCATCATCGACGACTAAACCAATCGACAGCACCACCGCGAGTAAGGTCATGGTATTGATGGTGTAACCCAGAAAATAAATGGCACCAAACGTTGCGCACAAACATAAAGGAATCGTGATAATTGGGATTGCGGTTGAGCGCACCGAGCCTAAAAACCCAAATACCACTAAAACCACTAGCGCTATCGCTTCAATAATCGTTTTATAAACTTCTTTAATGGATTCATCGATAAATATCGCGCGATCATAGGCAATCCCGCCCACCATGCCAGGGGGTAGCGAGCGATTGATCACGGCTAACCGTTTGTTGGCTTCTTTTGAAATATCTACGGGATTGGCAACCGCTTGTGGGATCAGCGCGAGCACCACGGCAGAATTATCATTGATCCGAACCGCGTTATTATCATCTAACGCGCCCATTTCAACATTCGCCACATCACTTAAGCGCACGAGTCGTCCGTTATCATCGCGGATAATTAAATTGCGAAATTCATCAACGTGTTTTAATTTTGTATCAGTTGAAACGGGATAATCGCGGTACAGACTTTCAATGCTGCCGCCTGGCAAGGTTTGATTTTGTTCATTCAGGGTGGTTGCGATATCATCCGCAGTGACATTACGCGCTGCCATTTTATTGGGATCGACCCATACCCTTACGGAATAATCGCGACGACCAAACACTTGTACCCGCGCGACGCCTTGGATTTGCTCAAAATCTGCGCGGATATAACGCTCGATATAATCGGTTAATTCTAAGGCGCTGCGTTTTGAATCGTTAAAACCGATAAAAATCGTTGGATTGGTATTGGGATCGGCTTTACTGAGGACGGGATCTTCAGCTTCTTCCGGCATAAATCCGCGCACAGCACTGAGTTGATCACGAACATCATTTAATCCTTCACCAATATCATAATTGGGTTGAAAGCGAATGGTGATATCACTCACACCTTCTCGCGAGTTGGATAAAATCGCGTCTATCCCCTCTACGCCGGTTAAGCGATTTTCAATGCGGGTTGTGATTTCCTCTTCCATCAGATCGGCGCTCGCGCCTAAATAGGTGGTTTGAATATTCGCAACAAATTGCTCGGTGATCGGCAATTGTCGCACCGCTAAGCGCTCAAACCCCACTATCCCCACAATAATCAATAAAATATTGAGTACAATGGCAAAAACAGGACGTTTAATACATATTTCGGGTAAACGCACAACTAAACCTCTTTATTTTCCTTGAGAATTTCGACGGTGGCTCCATCGCGTAATTTTTCTTGCCCGCGGGTCACGACGATATCGCCTGCTTTTAAGCCTTCAGCAATATACACATATCCTTTTACACGTGAAGCAATTTCAATCGGGACGCTGCTCGCAATATTATCATGAACCACATAGACTCTATAGCCTTCAACCGTGGGTAATAAACTTTCTTCAGGGATTTTGACGCTATTCTTTTTATACCCTAAAACATGCGAAAGTTTTACTGAAAGACCAGGGGCTAAGTGTCCTTCATTGTTATCGATAAGTGCCTCCACACCTAAAGTACGGGTGGCAACATCAATATTAGGCGCAATAAAATTCACTGTTCCAGTAAAAGTTTCATCTGGATAAGCGCTGGTAGTAATATTCACGCTTTGCCTGAGTGCAAGCTCGCTTAAATATTGTTCGGACACATTGAATTCTAAAATTAAATGTCGGCCGTCAACAATATCTAATAGTGGGCTGCCCATGTTCACGTATTGTCCCACACTTAATTTTTTTGCACCGACCACGCCCATAAACGGCGCTTTAATTAAAGTTTTATCCAAAGATGCTTGCGCAATTTTTTGATCGGCCAAGCTCACATCTAAATTCGCTTTGGCTCTATCCACTTCTTGTTGTGAAATCGCGTTTTTTGTTAACAAACTTGCGACGCGTTTATATTCCAGAGTATTCAGTTCCACTTGCGCATTCGCGGCGGCAAGCTGTGCTTGTTCAGATTCATCATCAATCCGAATTAATGGATCGCCTGTTTTGACGGCTTGTCCTGCGTTAAAAAATAATTCGGTGATCGTCCCTTCAATTTCGCTCGCAACCGCGGCGGAATCCATCGCGCGTAGGCTACCAAATACGTTGATGATGATTGGACTGTCTTCGATAACCACGGGCGTTGCGCTCACCACCACAGTGGGTGGCGCCATCACTTCGGGCGCTGCAGAACCATGCCAAGAGCTATATGAAAAATAAATAATTAACGCTGCGATCAGTACTCCACTGACTAATCGCTTCACATGATAATGCCTCGACATTGCCCACTCCTTGATTAATCGATACAATATTCTTTTTTTGAAACCTACAACTGAGTAAACTGATGGAAAATCTTATTCACACAATAGAATCTTTATTTGAAATACGCCAAACACTCACGCCAGATACCCTTTCAAGTGAGCAACGCACTGCTGTGCAGAATGCCATTGAACAATTGAATCAGGGTCATGCTCGCGTTGCAGAACCCACACCACAAGGGTGGCAGGTGAATCAATGGTTAAAAAAAGCGGTGTTATTATACTTTCGCATGTTCGATAACCAACGCATCGATGCGCATTTTACGCAATTTTATGACAAAGTACCACTGAAATATGCAAAACACACTGCAGAAACTTTCAAACAAGAGGGTGTGCGCGTTGTGCCGCCGGCTTGCGCACGCTATGGCAGTTTTATCGCTAAAAATACGGTGCTGATGCCCTCTTACGTTAATATCGGTGCTTATATTGATTCAGGCACCATGGTGGATACATGGGCAACGGTCGGCTCCTGCGCACAAATTGGAAAAAATGTGCACCTCTCCGGCGGTGTTGGCATCGGTGGTGTATTAGAACCGCTGCAAGCCAATCCAACGATTATTGAAGATAATTGTTTTATCGGCGCACGTTCAGAAATTGTCGAAGGGGTTATCGTCAGAAAAGGTTCGGTGATTTCTATGGGTGTTTTTATCGGTCAAAGTACAAAAATTTATAATCGCATGACAGGAGAAATTTCCTACGGGGAAATCCCGCCCTACAGTGTGGTTGTTCCTGGCAATTTACCTGCCGCTGATGGCAGTCACAGTTTGTATTGCGCAGTCATCGTCAAACAAGTCGATGAACAAACCCGTGCAAAAACCCAATTAAATGAATTATTGAGGGACTAAAATGCTTGATGTCGTATCGCTGTTAAGCCAACTGATCGCCTGCCCTTCTATCACTCCAAGTGATGCGAATTGTCAATTAATTTTAAAAAAACAATTGGAAAATATGGGGTTCACAATCACCGATTTACCTTTAGGTGAAGTAAAAAATTTTTGGGCAAAACGCGGCACACAAGGACCAAAGTTTGTGTTTGCAGGTCACACCGATGTGGTCACACCTGGGCATCTTGAAAGTTGGCAATTTGATCCATTCAAAGCAACCGAACATGACGGATATATTTATGGTCGCGGCGCGCAAGATATGAAAGGCGCATTGGCTGCGATGATGATTGCAACTCAACAATTTATTGCAAAATATCCAGAACATCAAGGTAGCATTGGTTTTTTAATCACCAGTGCTGAAGAAGGCGATCAGTATATGCACGGTACCCCGCATGTCATGGATTATTTAGCGCAGCACCATGAAAAAATTGATTGGTGTGTCGTGGGTGAGCCTTCCAGCGATGCCCTATTAGGCGACACCATTCGTCATGGCCGCAGAGGATCGCTGCATGGATTTTTAACCGTAAAAGGCAAGCAAGGTCATGTTGCTTTTCCACATTTAGCGGATAATCCTATCCATAAATGTGTTTCTGCGATTAATGAGCTGATTCATACCAAATGGGATGAAGGGAATATAGATTTTGACCCCACCAGTTTTCAAATCACCAGTATTAAAAGCGGAGAACTCGGGGAAAATCGCAATGTGATCCCAGAAGATTTATCGCTGTATTTTAATTTTCGTTATTCGCCTTTGTCTACACAAGAAAGTTTAGAATCGCGCGTCGAAAATATATTGGAAAAATATGATCTCGATTATCAATTAAGTTTTGAATTATCCGGCAAGCCGTTTATCACCGAAGATAATATTTTACGCCAAGCGGCGGTCAAAGCGGTGCAAAATGTCATGGGATTAACCCCTGAATTTTCAACAGGTGGTTG
>CAZPAA010000063.1:0-9593 GCA_964584425.1 uncultured Gammaproteobacteria bacterium
AGTTTTGCGTTAGGCTTTGCGGTAGCCAACTTTTGAAAAAGCCCCCATGTCACTCCTTTAGATGGTACGCCCGATAAGAGTTTTGCCTCTCCCCTCTTTTTCAAATCTCCGTTCTCAGGTAGAATAACTCCTTTTTAAACAAGTACTTTTCACCATGCCATTTAAAATACGTCGTGCATTATTAAGTGTTTCCGATAAAACCGGTATTATTGAACTAGCAAAGCAGTTAACTTCCCACGGGGTGGAAATCCTCTCAACCGGTGGGACGGCAAAAGCCTTGAGCGAAGCGGGTATTCCTGCGCAAGAAGTCAGCGATTACACCGGATTCCCTGAAATTTTGGCGGGAAGAGTCAAAACCTTGCATCCGAAAGTGCATGCAGGCATTTTAGCAAGGCGCGCGCTTGATGCGGAAACTTTGCAAGAACTTGGGATCCCGTTTATCGATTTAGTCGTGGTGAATTTATATCCCTTCGCCGCAACGATCAATAAACCCAATTGCTCACTTGAAACTGCGATTGAAAATATCGACATCGGCGGCCCCAGTTTACTGCGCGGCGCTGCAAAAAATTATCAAGATGTTGCCGTGGTGGTTGATCCGCTCGATTACACCACCATTATTGAACATTTAACCCAAAATCATTTAAGCATGGCACATCGCTTAAAACTCGCGCAAAAAGCATTCTCCCACACCGCACATTATGATGCGATTGTCAGCGATTATTTAGCAACGCCCGCTGGCACGCCATTATTCCCCGATGAACGGGCACTGGCGCTCACGCTACAACAATCTTTACGCTACGGTGAAAATCCACATCAAACAGCCGCGTTTTATCAAGATGGCTCGAAAAAAACTGGACTTGCGGCAAGCATTCAACATCAAGGTAAACCGCTGTCTTACAATAATTTATTGGATGCAGATGCCGCGATCCAATGCGTGCGCGCATTTGTTGCAAAGCCGACGTGCGTGATTGTCAAGCATACTAATCCTTGTGGCGTTGCGCAGGCAGAAAATTTATTGACGGCTTATCAACGCGCCTACCAAGCTGATCCAAGCTCTGCATTTGGCGGAATCATTGCATTTAATCAGCCTTTAGATGAAAAAACCGCGCAGGCCATTATCGATACGCAATTTGTTGAAGTGATCTTGGCCCCTCACTTTGATGCACAAGCCTTAACTATTTTAAACAGCAAGCCTAATGTGCGTGCGCTGAGTTTTCCAATTGATATGTCAGAAACGCTTTCTTATCGCAGCATAAGTGGTGGTTTATTAGTGCAACAACAAGACGCTGCAATCATTAATCCAAATGATTGGAAAGTCGTCACCCATAAACAACCCGATCCTTCGCAATTCCAAGATTTAATTTTTGCTTGGAATGTGGTGCGTTTTGTAAAATCCAACGCTATTGTTTATGCAAAAAATAATCAAACGTGTGGAATTGGCGCAGGACAAACCAGCCGGATTATGAGTTGTGAAATTGGGATCTTAAAAGCTCAGCAGGCGGGTTTATCTTTACAAAACTGTGTATTAGCATCGGATGCATTTTTTCCATTCGCAGACAGCGTAATTGCTGCGGCAAAAGCCGGTGTGAGTGCGATTATTCAACCCGGTGGATCGGTTAAAGATCAAGAAGTAATTATGGCGGCGAATGAATTAGGAATTGCAATGATATTTACTGGCGTGCGACATTTTAAACATTAAAAATCCCCCTTTGAAAAAGGGGGTGCCCGCTTCGGGCGGGGGATTTAGAGATGTTTGATTATACATCAAGATCTTTAAATCCCCCCTGCCCCCCTTTTCCAAAGGGGGATTACAGACTTAAACATTAAGGCTCATATGAATATTTTAATTTTAGGTAGTGGCGGTCGTGAGCATGCGCTGGCTTGGCATATCGCAAAATCAAATAAAATAACCCAAGTTTATGTTGCGCCGGGTAATGGTGGCACTGAACTTGAAGCAAAAGTAAAAAATGTGCCCATTAATAGCACGGATATTCCTAAGCTCATTGAATTTGCCAAACAAAATCAAATTGCACTGACTATCGTCGGGCCAGAAGCACCACTTGCAATAGGCGTCGTCGATGCCTTTAATGCAGCACATCTCCCCTGCTTTGGCCCAAGCCAAGAAGCTGCGCAATTAGAATCTTCTAAAATTTTTGCGAAAGATTTTTTAAAGCGACATTATATTCCATCAGCAGATTATGCAACTTTTAGTGATGCCGATAAAGCAATTGCATTTATTAAAGCAGAAGCAAAATATCCCATCGTTATCAAAGCCGATGGTTTAGCCGCAGGTAAAGGCGTCGTTATTGCACAAAATCAAGACATAGCGATTCAAACCATCAACGAGATGCTCAGCAATAAACGCTTCGGCGCAGCCAGCAGTAGAATTATTATTGAATCCTTTTTACAAGGCGAAGAATGTAGTTTTATCGTGATGTGTGATGGCAAACATGTGCTCCCCTTTGCAACGTCGCAAGATCATAAAGCCCGCGATGATGGCGATAAAGGCCCCAATACCGGCGGCATGGGCGCATATTCACCCGCAAAACTGGTTGATGAGGATTTATTTAATACCATTATGGAATCAGTCATTATGCCGACCGTAAATGGCATGGCTGATGATGGCATTCCCTATAAAGGTTTTCTTTACGCAGGATTGATGATAAGCAAAGATCGTAAGCCTTACGTATTAGAATTCAATTGCCGCTTGGGCGATCCTGAAACGCAGCCGATTTTAATGCGCTTAGAATCTGATTTAGTGGAACTGTGTTTTGCAGCATTAGACGGCGAGCTCAATCGCATGCACGCACATTGGGACTCGCGCATGGCGCTTTGCGTCGTGATGGCCTCAAGAAATTATCCAGAGGATTATCCTACTGGCGAAGTGATCCAAGGTTTATCCTCCATCCAACATGCAAAAGTTTTCCACGCTGGAACAAAATTTGAGCACCAGCAAATCGCAACCAATGGTGGTCGCGTGTTAGGTGTCACCGCATTAGGCGAAACTGTGCGTGAAGCACAATCTAATGCCTACCAAGCCGTTGAAAAAATCCACTGGCCCAGCTGTTTTTACCGCAAAGATATTGGATTTAAGGCACTTTAATGATGAACAATGAGAAACCACATCTCATTGCGACTGCGAGCAACGCGCGGCAGGAAGCAATCGAGGTTAATCAGCCTGGATTGCCACGTCGCTTCGCTCCTCGCAATGACGGGACACACCTTACATGAATATACTCACAACTATCAGCCAAAACCTACATATTCCCGATATTCGTTATCATATTTTTTTGTGCGCCGATCAAACCAACCCCAAATGTTGTAATAAAGAATCGGGCCTGCAATCCTGGGAATATTTAAAAAAACGTTTGGATGAATTAAAACTCGCGGGTAGTGGCGGTGTTTATCGCAGCAAAGTGAATTGCCTGCGCGTGTGCACGCAAGGCCCGATTGCGGTAGTTTATCCTGAGGGAATTTGGTATCATTCCTGTACACCGCAAGTGCTGGAAAAAATTATTCAGCAACATTTAATTAAGGGTGAAATTGTAACAGAGTATCAATTTGCAATCCCCCTTTGAAAGAAGGAGTGTTGCATAATCGGAGTGTGCTAGAGAGCCCCCCTTTGGAAAAGGGGGGCAGGGGGATTTAAAGATCTTTGTGTATATCCAGACATCCCAAATCCCCCGCCCAAGGGGCACCCCCTTTTTTAAAGGGGGACTGACTAGAGGATCCTGATTTATGCAACAATTCCTTTTTTAAAGGAGGATTTAATTTAAGGATCAACATGTCAAAATACATCATCAAAACTTATAACACCATTTCCCCCTTGGGCTTAGCCATATTGCAAAAAGCGGGTTACACCGTCGACCCCAAAGCAGACGAGCCCGATGCGATCTTATTGCGATCACATGTACTTGCCGAAAATGATATACCGAGCAGCGTTAAAGTCATTGCACGCGCAGGCGCAGGGGTTAACAATGTTCCCGTTGAACCCCTATCTTCGCGCGGGATCCCCGTATTAAATACGCCGGGCGCAAATGCCAATGCAGTAAAAGAACTCACCATCGCCGCATTATTATTAGCTTCACGCCATCTGTGTGAAGCGTGGGCTTACACCAAAACCCTAACCGGCGATAAAGACGCATTTAACAGCCAAGTTGAAAAAGATAAAAGCCAATTTAAAGGCATCGAATTAAAAGGCCGCACTTTAGGTGTAATAGGCTTAGGCGCAATCGGCGTAAAAGTCGCAAACGCCGCACGCGCAATTGGCATGCATGTGATTGCGTTTGATCCGCAAATCAGCGTGCAACATGCGTGGGATTTATCCGCCAGTGTTAAACAAGCGCATCGTTTAAGTGAATTATTTCAAGCATCAGAATTTATCACGATTCATGTGCCATTAATGAGTGAAACAAAACACATGTTAAATGCCGAAACTTTTGCCGATCTTAATCCACATACGATTTTATTAAATTTTTCTCGCCAAGAAATTGTGGATGAAACTGCGGTGTTAACTGCGCTAGATAATAATCAGCTGCGTTATTATGTGTCGGATTTCCCATCCCCTGTCATGCAACAACATAAAAAAGCGATTACTTTACCGCATTTAGGTGCATCCACCTTAGAAGCTGAAGATAACTGCGCCGTGATGGCCGCTGAGCAAATTCGCGATTTTCTTGAGTTCGGCCATATTAAAAATGCGGTGAATTTCCCGAATGTGGAAATGCAAAAACGTGGCGCGCATCGCATCTCCATCGCCAATTTAAATGTGCCGAATATGGTTGCGCAAATTTCTAATGTCTTAGCAAATTCACAGATTAATATTATCGATATGATTAACAAATCTCGCGATAATTTAGCGTGTACAGTGATCGATGTGGATTCACCCATTCCCAATGATTTATTAAGTAAAATACATGCGATTAATGGCGTGTTGAATATACGGATATTATCATGAGCGATAAAGAACTGCTGAAACAACAAGCAGCTAGCGCTGCAATAAAATTTATCGAGCCTGGGATGACAATTGGGATAGGCACCGGCTCTACAGTCAATTATTTTATCGATGCGCTAGGAAAAGAGCGCTATGAGAATATTAAAACTGTAGCAAGCTCAATTGCCACCAAAAATCGCTTAATTAAAGCTGGGATTGAAGTGTTAGAAGCCAATAGCGTAGATCGTTTAGATTTATATATTGATGGCGCGGATGAAGCAACCGAACATTTCTCTTTGATCAAAGGCGGCGGCGGTGCGTTAACGGGCGAGAAAATTATTGCACATCTTGCCAAAAAATTTATTTGCATGATTGATGAATCAAAATTGGTTGGCGTATTAGGCCAATTTCCGCTGCCTATCGAAGTGATCCCCATCGCGCGCAGTTTAGTCTCGCGCGAGATGATGAAATTAGGCGGCAATCCAATGTATCGCGAAGGATTTGTCAGTGATTATGGCAATCAAATTATTGATGTGTATAACCTTGAAATTTTAGATCCGATTGCATTAGAGTCACAAATTAACCAAATTCCTGGGGTTGTATGTAATGGTCTATTTGCACATCGCGGTGCAGATATTTTACTGATTGCAAAATCATCAGGTGTTGAACAACTTAAGAAATGACAGGAGCCTTTATGCAAGATAAATACCCTAAAGTGAAAAAAAGATTTGTGATTGGTATGTCGCCGGTGTTGATAGTTTTGGCGTTGATTACGATAGCTGTGTGTGTTGCGTACGCAGTTTTTTTTCAGAGTTAATCCCCCTTTGAAAAAGGGAGTGCCCCATCTCTAGAAACAAAAGCCATTTTATGATATAAAGTACCCTGACTTAAGTATTTATACAGGGTGCATTATGCCACAAGAATTTAAAATCATCTTCGGCGAACCAAAAGCGGACAATCTCCCAGAAAACCATATTTATATTTATAAACCTGCAAATAAAATGGCCTACACCCTATTTGCAACACACTCAACAGAAAGATGGCTTAAATATAAGGCAGAAGAAATAACCCTAAGTCCAAATGACCTACTGGATTTAGACAACATTGAAGATATTTATCACCTCGGCACAAGATTGCGGCCCCAATTAACCGTTAATTCTTATGAGGATTTGTTCCTGGCAAATCCCTTTATTTTCGTGGTCCTCGTCAAAAATCCTGATAAAAAATATGACGAGTTACTCGCAAATTTTGGCTTTTCACGTTATCAAGCAGATAACACTTGCGGTATTTATTTTTGTGTTGCAGGCAAGGTAGTTTCATCCACAGCCAATACCGTCACTGTCAATGTTGAGCCTTCGATAGATTCCATTATTAAAGATCAGGTATTACAAAGCACAAGTTTTTTTAATCAAGAAGGTATTGGTCCACTAAAAAGAAAAATATTAGCATTGGATTTAACTCGCGAGGCAGACAAAAATATTTTAATAGAAATTTACAATCTTTATAGTTTATTAAGAGAATTATTTATTACCATCGAGTGGTTAAAATTAAACTATCCAGATGTAGAAAAATCTCCCGTACTTGAGCAATCCTTACAAGAACTTTTAGAAATTTTCAAAACTCATGCGCTTAATCCTTCCGCACAATATCATTTTTTAATGACGCTAAAAAAGCGTATCACTGATATTAGCGATATTTTTTTGTTAAAAGGGAATCAATCTCGCATCTTTAATTTTTTTAAAGTAAAATCATATCTTCAGTTGCAATTAGAAAAACATGTGGAGTATAGATTATTATCGCAGATTAATTCACGTAGAGATCAATTACCTGAAAGTCTTGTTAAGCCGCTAGAAATGAAAATAAATGATAATACCACAACCAACAATGATCATTTTATTTCATCCCTTGAAGATGTGATTATAGAGTTTATTGATTCAAATATGAAAGAAGATGAATCTGAGGAAGGAAATAATAGATATATTAAAAATCTTGACCGCAGTTATCGTAGAGCATATGAAATGCCAATAGCCGATAATCCAAAAAAACCTGAATTTATCAGCCATGAAGTCAATAATGCGCGAAACTTATGGCGTCACATTTATGCAGAACACTCAGAAAAGTATAAAAAGGAACATGCTCCGATTGGAACTACTGAACATCAAGCGAGTATGCTTGAAAAGGCGGGGGCTATGACGCAAAATTTTTTAAGAGCCCTGACCCCAACACCGAATAATAGTCGCGTACAGACACCCGTGCAAGCGGGTCTGCTCGCTCCGCAGTTAGGTAATTTTTTGGCAACAAATAATAATAATGCGAATAACGCTAGTTCCCGATACAGATCGGTATCGAATAATGTTCAACCAACCATTATAAAAGAGGTAGAAAAAGGAAAAAAACCGAGAAGAAATTCCCTAGCAGTCACTTTTGTACTACCCACAGATAAAAATGATGATGCTTCGAGTATGATGCCGAATTCAAATTCAAATTCAAGCTCAAGTTCAAGTTCAAGTTCAAGTTCAAATAGTAATCTCGGATTTACAATACCCAAACTGACTTTTAATGAAGATGACGATTAAAAATCAACCCGGGGCGATATGAAACTATTTTATGGAGGAAAATCTGCTAATCTTTTTATTTAAATTATCTTCAAATTCAGGAATCTTTGACTTAGCAAACATTTTCAAATCATTCATCACCGCTTCTGCTTTTTCTTTGGTTGCTTGAATGTTCGGATGAATCGGTTCTACCACCTTACCATTTGCAACATCCAGCTTAGTTTCAACGACAGGTATAATTTTTGAATTTAACCAAGCAGGACACCAACGCGATCTAGACCACGCATATCCAACACCACCCGTCGTAACCCCACCACCAAAACCAATCATTGCACCGATAGCACAACCAGGTATGGCGCCTACACCACCAAATGCAAGTCCTATTAAACATCCTAATACTGTACAGAATATTCCCCAGCAAATAGCTAAAGTTTCGGTACGCATTTTAAATCCCAAAACAACACGATAATCAGATGAATCATTATTAAGCTCAGGACTGGATGATGAAGTTGAAATTTTTGAGCTGATGGTGGGTAATTCTGCTTCGAGAAGATTTTGATACACTACCAACAATTGGATTAATCGGTCTCTCGTACTTTCACCGCCAGTGATATTAAACTCCATAAACTCCTCAACAAGATTATTGGTTTTATTTATTAAGATATTAAATGAATTACCAATTTCAACTTTATTTGCTTCCAGTAATGTATCTAATTCTTTTATATGTTCGTTTAATGGATCAAGTGCACCTCTATCTGCCTCATATTTATAATGTTTCCCCTGGATCTTTTTATCGGCGCCTTTTAAATGAGTGAGTGATGATTGTGATTTTTCTTTCACACATTCATGATTGGCCCAGTGGTAACAACCTAATTCACGAAGTGCAAATTCTAATTTTACGCCCTCGGATGTAAACGAGTCTGCAATATATTCTAAAATAAGCGTATTTTCTATTTGATCAGAATCACTAAGAAACCGTGTTGGAGGGCCTTGCTGGCTCTTTCTTGATGCAATTTCCAGATTAAATGCTTGAATGAAAATATCTTGGCGTTTAAGTTCGGCAGATATAGGACCGTCCAATATCTGTTTTAATTTTACAAGATTTTTTTCTCGAATGGCCTTGATAACCGCTTTTAATAAATTTTCTGATGTTTGTGTTAAAGGAGCAAGAATATAATCAGGGGCAGTATGAGGTTGCTGATTAGTAAAGGCTACTACTTTTTTAATCTTGTATTTTTCTGGGCCTTGTTGTTTATAGGTTTCACTCAGTAATCTCACAACAGCATTTTGTTTATACGTTACCGCCCACTCCATCGAAGAATGTCCTGTTCCTGGAATCTGCGATAACAATAGTTGTTGTTCAAACGAGTCTGATTTAAATTCCCCTAGTAAGCACTTAACCCCTTCGCAAGAACCATTTCTTATCGCTAATTGCAATGGCGAAAATACCGAAAACTCGCCGTTTTCGGTGATTTCAAAAATTTCAATTTGATTTAATTGTGTGCGTTGAGCGTCAGTTAAGGTGGGTATGTCGTTAACTTTATTCTGTACAATGGCCTCCACCCATTTCAGAATATCTGCTTCTAAGATGCTACCAAAGTTGTGAATGATATACTGAGTTACCACGTATCTAACCTCTATAGGGCATTACTATGCTTATTATACCGCCCAAACGTTAAGGTAATCTTAATGGCAAAAAGCCAGAATCCTTGGTATTATCCGCTAAAAGCCATAAAGGACACCCCCATGACCCCCAAAAACCTCACTTTCAGCCTGATGATCAACCCCAATCGCACCATCCGAAGCCAGGACCTTCTTGGCAAAAACGTCGTGCTGTACTTCGTTTTGATTGTCGGACTTTCGCGAGGATTACAGAACGCTGCTGCCCAATCGGAGGAGGGTGGCGGGGAGAACGACGCCGCCGAGAAAGAACTGCGGCGTCAGACACGTGAACAAATGGCGGCTCGATGGAAAAAGCTGCGTGCGTTTGAACATGTGGCTGACGAGGAAAAAGAGGTCGATCGGGTTCAAGAACCGATCTTCACGTTCTCCGAGCCCACTCGCGAGACCGGGCACCTGGGAACGTTGTGGGTCTGGGGAACAAA
>CAZPAA010000064.1:0-9419 GCA_964584425.1 uncultured Gammaproteobacteria bacterium
CGGGTTCTAATGGATCAATATATTGAGGCTGATTCAGTAATAAAAGTATTAATAAATTCCCATTGGGAATCCCGATGAGTTTCTTCATCGATTCAGTAATATTTATCTGTAAATGTTTGTTATTGCTCAGAAGAAAATTAATCGCGATAATCAATCGATCATTATATATTTTCTCATTATTTTTATTCGCGAATTTTAAATTTGTGATCGCCAGCATATATAAAATCTTATTTAGCTGTGCTGTGTTTAATAACTGAATAGCAGGCATCGCTTCTGCAAATAGTATATAGTTTAAAATATGTTTAAGTGCTAAATCTACTTCATTATAATCTTCTGCCACACTATGCCAAGGATAATTTAATCTATTAGCCAACATCTTATAAGTGTTTACTTCTGAAATCATCACTGAGGTATTATCAGGAAATTCTTTATAGCCTAAGGGCCCTGTTCCAGTTAAGAAGTGTACGTTTTCTGCGTTTTGATATAACCATATTGCACAGTTTCTGTTATAAGGCGCATCGCTTATGACCAGTGCATTAGATGAGACCATGTCTAACACAAATGTTGCCGCCCTACTTTCAGAAAATCCAGAGCATGCTTTAAATAAAACCAAATCACTGTCTGCAATTGCAGCTTTAATTGCAGCAGTTCTCACGGCTTGGCTGGCACCGGGCGCATTGCCGCGGGTGGTCATTCCATCGGCATAACAACTTGTTCTTTGAAAATATTGCAGGATCTTTTTCGCTCCTTGTTGATCTGTAAATTCAATACAAAATCCTAAGTCTGGATACTGTGGGTCTATCAGTGAAACTTGCTCAAAGCGCGCACCGAACAGTACTTTGAGCCGGATTAAAATAGGGAAATAAGTTTGAACTTGGCTATTATGGTACAGGGTTTTAGCACTATCCTGAATCACGTTGTTTTCATTCAGGGATTGGCTACTACTCGTGTCGAAATTTCCAATACCACTAAATGTAGTTTTTAAAAAATGGTTTGATAAATTTTGCCAAACGTATTCTTTTAATTCAGTTTCTGGATCGTAAAAATAATGCCAATCGAACATGACGGCTTCAGTGACATGGGCTAATGAAAAAACACAGCGCGGATCAGACCCACCCAATGGATGACATGCTTTAACCCGACCCGCTACTAGGTTTTTCCTCTCCAAAATGGCTGGATTAATTTTGTCGGTAAAGAGCGCAACAAGACTCTGGTCGTCATCATTTTGTGTTTGTGGGCTATCCATTTGATTCAAGCGTACAATGAATCGGATCAGGCCATCGTAAGTACTTGATTTTTCTTTATATTTTTCACCCAGCTTGAAAATAATCATACATATTCCAGTTTGTTGGCGTACTTAATTTACCAGGTTTTTATAGGAAGATCAAGTCAATCCATCCTTGAAAAAGATGAAAATATTACGAAAAACTAGGCCTAACGTAGCGCAGTATATCCCTGGCAATCCCCATTTCAATTAAATGCGCGACTAAACGTGAATTTTTCTGGCACGAAAATTTATCGCTAATTGCTAAGATTTGACGCGATGAGGCAATATTTGAATCACTCCCATGCAGCAGTGCACAAACGATGTTAAATTCATGAGCGGTCAGTTTGACCACAGTTGCTTTATCAAGATAAATCGATACTTGCTGTGTTTTTGGATGAACAAAAATCCCGGCCACTTCACTCTGCGCTAAAATAGATAAACCTAAAATATACTGCACTTGCCCATCGGCATTGTAAATCACATGTTTGCTGGACTGCCATTTATCATGTTTATTATTTTCTTGGTTGAGAAGATATTCTTGCATACTCAGGCTACCTTTTTTAATAACAAGTTCATTATTAATAAGCAGTGCATCGATTATTTCTTTTGACCAACCTAAAAGCTGACCAATTTCACTAATACTACGATATTGAATTTGCGCTCTATTTTTTGCACCCATGGCTTGAATACATAATTGATTGGTAAAAATAACCTGATTGCGCGGGGTCATCAGATAAAGATTCCCTGGCAATTTATCCACATCAGGGATAATCTGCTCCAAACAAAGCTCCCCTTGCGTCAAAAAGCAGGCCTGGGCCTTATCTTTGATTTGTTGAATATTTACCATGGATAAATCATAACCAAAGACCCTCATGTTTGTAACTAGGGATTTTCCCGATTTTATCTGCCAAAAAGCCCGTTTTCTTACGGATATTAAAAATCATCTATACTCTTCGCAATTCAAGTTGCGAACTCCGTCATTGCGAGCGTAGCGTGGCAATCCAGGTTTTAATCTCAAATATTGCTTCGAACCTGGATTGCCGCGCTTCGCTCGCAATGACGGAGTTTTCGGGATTTCAAGTGGAAAGGGTATAGAACAAATAAAATACATAGCCATATACGAGGAAACCATGAAAATAAAAATTGAAAAACTCGCGGTGATACTTACCTTAAAAATCGCACGCGCAGCGATGATGGTATTTTATCGATATTCCGCCAAGCAGAATTATATTTAAGTGAAGAATACGCTAAGGATCCTGATAACGGCCATAAAAAAGCGATGCAACGATTTTTAGATGAATATATCATCGAAGAAAAACAATTAAAAAGGGCCGCTAAAACCACAACCCCTGAAAAAAAACAAACTAAAACAACACATAGCGAAGCCAGCATCCAATTATTAACCAACGTACTAGATTATGCCTTAAATTTTGTAAAAACATTGCCGCAGGCGCAAGAAGATATGGCGCTTTTACATTGCTACTGGCACAGTTTACTAAAATTACATACACACATCACTGATGCTATATCATTATTACAAACTAAAGATACCATTGAGGCAGGAGAATTTCACCGACGCACAACAATGACAATCGAAAATATTTTAGAATATTTAATTTCACTAGAACAATTAAAGCAAACGTACCAAGCATCACCCAACAATAAATCAGATCCCGTGACTGAATTACGTCATGCAGAGCTTGGGTATTATCAGCACGCATTAGGTCTTTCACAAAATAATTTAAATTTACACTTCACCGATAGCGGCCAGCAAGCCATTTCTTCTGCTTTAATCGTATTATCTATCGTCGTACAAGGCGATGTGCATATATTTAATAGAAGCTATTTTGAAGTCGCAAATTTTATGGAAGAAGCACGAGCGAATGGCATTTCTGAAACCACTAATCTTGAAAAAGCCAGCATTGTATTTGCAGATGTAACACAAATACAGGCATTAAATAAACATCCACTAAAAGGAATGAAAGCGTTAATTATTGATATGACCCACCATCCTTTATTAGATCAGGAAGAACTAAAAACATTTATTAAAAAGCAACATGAGCGCGGCATCTGTGTTGTCTTGGTAGAAAGTGGTTTGAAACACCAGCAATTAGGTCTTGATAAATACCAAACCGGTAAAATTACAACGCTATACCCTAAAGTGCAAGATGCCGCACAGACGCGTGCTTATAATGATTTGTTAAAACCGATTTCAGATGATGCAATGCATCCATCGATTGCTTCTTATTTACAAATGGTGAATCATATTTGCCAAGATAAAATTCAAGCTCCTGCAGTTCCCCCCACGCCGAATGCTGCCGTTCCAGCGGAAAAACTTGTGTTAAATATGCGCCCTTTGGGCCTTAAGAAAAATAAGAATGCAGCTCTCGTTATGCCTCAATTAGCACCCGGTTGTAAGGTTTAAGTGCAAATTTAAACGGTAGGTATAGTGAATGTGGTGATCACCGTGTCATTCGAGCTTGTTACTTGTTTTTGATCGCGGCGTTTTTCCGCACGTTTAATCGCGCGAAGGTAGTGGTTTGTGAGTGGTTGCTTATGTTTGCTTTTTGCATGAGCGTCTTTATATTTCAGCAAATCCTCATCGTTGAATAATTTCTTACCATGCTTGGATACTTCTTTATATTGTTTATACGCTTCTTGATAATTTTCTAGACAATAATAGATGCTCGCCAATGTTAGACGATGTTTAAGCGCAAGATCACCGGTAAAATGGACTAAAGTTGCTTCTAGTGCGCGAAACTTTTGGTGGAAGCTAGGATCTTGCTCAAGAAAAGCTGTGTCGTCACAAGACTTAAAATGCTCGCGGATATAATCCATGTTTTTTGCCAACTCGACTTCGGGATGCAAAAGTTTATCTATATCCCCAGACTGACAAAAGAGTTGATTATCCTTTTTGAAACAAATCATATCGGTTTTAGTGATGGAGGGTCGAGATAGAAATAGTTCATCTATCAGCCTTGCCGTTATGAAGGCGCACACGGCCAAAATTAAAACGCGCTTTGGATCTAACATAAGCAAAAAGGCCCCAGAATCAAAGTTAGGATTATCTATGAATCTGTGGGCTATTGCAAGTCAGTTTGTTACTTTATTTTGCTAGAAGGGGTGTGGAGTGCTCATAAATGCGCTCTAATTTCCTTCCTGTGGATTTAAAGGGCTTGGCTGAGGGTCCTTTCACGTAACTATATAAGGGATTGGCCGCATAGCCAGTAGCCACGGCCCCGCCTACTCCGCCTACGGTTAACACGGTGCTCATTATACCCGCCCCTACCACGGTTTCACCCGCGATCGTGATCGCAGCGCCAGTGAATGCAGCTTTCGCGGCAACGGCAAAGCCAACGCCGGCAATTTCAGCGGCTAAGCCTACGCCGGTGATGGCTATCAAAATAGCGCCGACAATAATCGCTAAGATCAAGATTTTTTTAGACAGGCTGTAATTGGATAATATTTTTAAATTTGCACTCAGCTTTTGTTTGAATCCTTCAAAATCAGGCGCTGCAACGATTTGTTTATTTTCTGCTTTTGATTTTGCATTATCGATGACTTCGATTACAAAACTGTTAATCGTCGTATGCACTTCCTTAAATGCAATTTGTTTGGGTGAAAGTGTACTTGAATTACTGAACGCGACTTCATTTTCATCTTCATCTTCTTCGTCTTCTTCTAATTCGTCATTTAGATCTTGTAAAATTTTATCTAGTTGTAAAAGCCGGTTATATAAAATAGATAAATAATGCGTATCTTTGAATGCTCGTAATAATACTGAGTCTTTTTGAGCTGCAATTATTTTATCCATTGCCTGAGCTAATATAAACTGCCCTTGTTGTGTGCTCGAACTATCTGCAGTACTCGAGTCGTTTTGTTTTGAACTATCTGCGGTATTCGAGTCGTTTTGTTTTTTAGGGGAAAATTCATTTTCTAAATGCGCAAATATTGATTCCTGTCTTCGTGTTTGTGCAAGCTGCCAGGGTGTTTGCTTCGCAGTATTCTGCGCATTAACATCAGCCCCATTGTCAATTAATAATCTCACTTTGTTTACCAGTTCTGTCTCAGGATGTTTTGACAGTACTGCGTTATGTAATGGTGAATTACCATAAACGTCTGTGACTTGAAGAAAATTCTCTTGATCGGTGCGATGCCTATAATATGAACGTCTATCTAATAATAGCTTTAAAGTATTAGCACTCGCGTTGCTTGCGGCTAAATGTAATGCAGTAGACCCTGCTACATAAACCATGCCATCAATGGTTTTTTCTTTATCATCTCTAATTTTTTTTTCGCGAAGTTTTTGTTTTAAATTTGCAGAAAAGTTTGTGGTAATAGGCTCTTGACAAAGTGTGGCTGCGTCTTTGGGTGCAAGTTTATCGAACAAAAATTCTAGGGCTTCATCTGCATTTTGCGCCGCGGCAAATTGAATTGGATTTAATAATACGACATTTTGACCACCCACATTTACTTTGACGTTTTCAGTAAAGATCCGCCAAAATTTTGTTTCACCTGGCCAATCTGAGAGTCCATTTTGCTCAAAAGCAACCTCTCGGGATACTTCAACATAAAAGTTTCTTTGACTCCCACCTTTTTCCTCTTCATCATCACTGTCATTCACTACAGCTGAACCGTCTGCATTATAAATAGCCTCTTTAGTTGAAGATGAGGAAGAAGATGCAGAATTGCCTGCAATTTTCCTTTTCTTATACGTCTCAAATACCTCCCCTAAAAGCCTTTTATTATTATTTTGGGTTTGGTCAAGTTGAGTTTTATTATTTTGAATATGAGTTAATAAATCGCGACAAAGCTGTTTCAGCTCTTCATTATTTTCAAAAATTTTGTGATCAAATACTAGATTTAACATCGGGTACTCCTGCAATTTTAGTGATAATTTTATCCTAGACGTATTTGGAGTAAGGTCAAGAAATTAAGAAAGTATTGTAACTTTCAATAGCTAAGAGAATTAAGATATTAAATATAGAATCAAACGTTAAAGCGTATAATCTAGTGCGGTTTGTGCACCCAAGATTTTGATAATTGGCAAAAATATATCTCTTAGTGCAGCTAATGCGGTAAAAAGCTCAGTCCTGCCAGTTGTTGCACCTAGGGACTGAATAATGGCTTGCTGTAATTGCAAGTCTTCCATTTGATAATCTAGAATAAAACCATCAAATTGAGAGAAATTTATTTTCTTGGCATAACCTAATATATTTTGCAATATGCCTTCAGCTGAGTGAGCGGTTTTGCCTTGCAATGTATCTGAACTGCTGCTTTGCGCGATTGTTGAAATAAATTGTTCAATTTTCACATAGTCACGGTTTAAATTCTTATAAAGTGCAAGAGGGTCGTCACGCATATCACGTCTTAGATTAACCGCCAAAGATCGAGTAGGTTGGATAAACTGAATTTCTAGCTGAGAATCTGCGTAGGACAATTGGAATAGATCACATAATTTCTTTGCAAATTCCTTCAATAAAGGAATTTTATTGGGATCATCGTTTTGCAGCTGTTGTTTTATTTTAGATAATTCAGCAAAAGCATCAGGCTCTAAAAAACTTTTTAATTCTGCAAGCACAATATTTCTAACATATCGCAGCAATGCGGATTGCGTATCTTCTTTTTTATCTTTTTTATTGCTTTGATGTTGACGCGATGCACTGCTTGCGCTGGCATTATTGTTGTTATTTTGTTGCAATAACTGAGAGTACTTCTCGCTGATTTTTTGATAAATTTCGTGAAGATCATCTAAATTATTTAAATTATTCACGCTCGAATTTAATTGAACATTGTTATCATCATTGCCAATGCCAGCTAGCAATTGGGGTGAGGTTATACTTTTAAAAATCTGCCTTTTGTCAATTTTAGGTTGCTCCACCCCTTCTTCTTTTGCAACGGATAAAAATTCTCGTTTAAACAGTGCCTTGATTTCTCCAAACGAATTTCTAAGCTCTTGTTCGGTTAACGATTTCCATGTAGAAAGAAAATCAACAAAAACTTCCCAGTCTGTTTTTTGCGTGTTTTTCAGTATTTTTTTAGATTTCACACTCTTGATTAGACTGATCATCGCTTGCACAATATCTGCAATGGATGCTGTTCTTTTTAGCTGCGTTAAACTCAGCTCTGGCACAAACTCAATACATCTATTATAAATCCGATACATGTAAACCTCATGATCGCTAATTTTGTGAAAAACCAAATGATGTTTCTGGGGGATGCGCGAATAAACTAAATGACGGCTCTTTGGGTGCTTGATTAACAAAATTAACAGTTGGATTTTTTGCATACCCTGGATTTAAAAGTCTTTCATACCATATTTCTAATGTGAAAACCCACTGTTTAACATCGCTTGGATTATTTGAAACTTGATTTTCTGTAAAAAGCTCAAAATTCGGGGCAAGTTGCTTTAATTGTTGGTTAATCATGCATAAAGGATGCGCAGCTAACAGCTGATAACGATGAATATAAGCATCATTTTTACTGATCATTTTTTTAAGCTCAAAAAATTGATATAACAAAGTATAACAAGTTTGATAATTGACCACACAATTATTTATCAAAACTGGAGTGCAAAAGCGCGTAAATGACAAAGTTAATAAATCATCAAATTTTTCTTGATAGACATGTTTTAATATACTAGCCATCACTCGTAATGCGATATATGTTTTCATTAAATCTGGGTTTAAATTGTAGAGATCTTGCTCTCTAAGAGAATTGATTTCCTCATAGGAAAATTTTATTAAAGTGTTACTATCTACAGTAACCCATAAGGTATTATTCCAATCGATTTCTGCACCGAAGGGAATGTAGAGGTATATATCATTTAAAGCATGGGCAAATTCAATATCAACATCTTCAACTACCATAGGCTTAGCCCAACTGTCTTCGGGTAAGTTTGAGATAGGCGTAGGAGGAGGCAACGAGAATATAGAGTTATTCATTTCCTCAGATTGGGACGGGCTGGATATACTTTTATTAGAACGAGGAGAAAATCCTAAAGAATAAACTTCATCTATATTTTGGCCTGAAAAGCCTGAAGCTACAGGAGCAGTTGCAGGTGAAAGCTCCGCAAAATCTTCTAGCTTTGCATCCGCTAAATAGTTTTGCAGCGCCACATTTTCAGTAAAAAAACCCTTAATTCTGTTAATACGCTTTATAAAAATGCGTTTTTGTTCAATCCTTAATAGATGGAACAGATCAAAAATGGCCTGTTTTAAATGTTTTTCATAATTAACATCAATAAGCTTGATGGCCTGGGTTCTAGCTGAAAAATGAGGGTCAATAATATTAATCGTAAAATATTGTAAGCTGATGTGTACTGCAGGAAGCCCTTGTTCTTCATTCCAATTTTTATTTTTACCAATGTTGGCAAACATGATTTTCAAGATCAGATCTTTTTGTGTCGCATTATCTGCCTCGCTATCAAATATCGCCCAAATTTTATCACTCATTAATTGCAAAAATTCATAGCTAAATGGGTTTAATCCAGCCATATCATTTTCAGTCAAACACTTAATAATCGTTGCGATACATGCAAGTGCTTGAGGCGTGCCTGCTTCAATTTCCTGAATCATTGGCGCTAACGTGTTTTCAAACTCCTTCGCAAGACTGACTCGTCTTTTCCAAAAAACCTTTTTTTCCAATCCTGCCTGGTCGATATGCTCTAATGCTCTGGTATAGTTTTCCAGCGATTCTTTTACATTGTTTAATGTGTTCTTTGGCATGCTCAACCTCTACATAGATAGAAAACAAACCTATTTTATACAGCTCATGTTATTAAATCAACTATCAGGCATGATAAATGTTTTTTATATTATTAATATTTTCTTAATAAAACAGCGTGAAAGTTAATTCTTCTGGGTGGTTTTTACAAATTAAGAATATAAAAATCAAGCCGAGACGTAGGCTCACCATCTTCGTCTAAACCCCCTGCTTGTCCGTTCGTTTTATTTTGCCCAGCAAGTAAAAGATTTTTTACCGATTCATCGCTAGAGCTTGCTTGGTCATTTTGAGGCTTTAAGGTCACATTAACACCGCTTTTAATCAGCTGTAAAATGATTTGTTTTTGCGCTACATAGCACCGCTCAACCAGTGATTTATCAACGAGGACTTTCATCTCCCCACGCAGGGTGTTTCGGTCTATTGCTGA
>CAZPAA010000065.1:0-9353 GCA_964584425.1 uncultured Gammaproteobacteria bacterium
GAGTAATCCTAAAGTCCGTAACATCTTAAGACTGGGTTCCACATTCGCTAAATCTTTTTGAGACACAGTTGCGAAGGGAATTTGATTTAATGGCGTCAGCGCGGGATCAGGCGATAGTCCTGCGCGCGTTGGGTATTCAAATGAATCCGTAAAAAATTTCTGACCTTTTTCACTGACCAAGTAGTTAAGAAATTGCTCTGCCAATGCCGCATTTTTACTGTGTTGAAAAATACCTGCACCCGCGATCATTAAAATATTTCCAGCTTTGCCACTTTCAGGAAAGTGATAATTCGCAACCGGCAAATTAGGATTTTGTTTTTTAAGTTGATGCAAATAATAATGGTTAGTCCAGCCGACTAAAATTTCACCATTGCCAACCGCGCTCACAATCGGTGCATTTTTCGGGTAACTAATCGCTTGATTGTTCTTAATCCCTTCTAGCCATTTAAAAGTCGGATCTTCGCCCCAAAGTATACGCAGCGCGCTCACATGAGCTTGCATACTGGCATTAGTCGGTGCCCAGCCAATTTTCCCGCGCCATTTAGGATCGGTTAATTCACTTAAGTCTTTCGGCAAATCTTGTGCCTTAATTTTGTCAGTATTATAAGCTAATACACGCACCCTCGCGCTGCTGCCTAGCCAATAGCCATTTTCATCTTGAAATTGTGCGCTCACTTGGGCTTTGCTCGAGGTGCTCAGTGCTTTTAACAAACCAGCTTCCGCCAGCAACGTCAGATAACCCGATTCCTGAAAAAAGATCACATCCGCAGGGCTATTTTTTTGTTCATTTAATAATTGTGTGGCAAGACTCGCCGTAGTGTTGTAACGTACATCCAGCTTAATCCCGGTATCTTTTTCAAACTGTGCGAACAAGGGCGCAACCAGCGCTTCCCCGCGCCCGCTATAAACCACCAATTCTTGTGAAGCCGCAGTGTAGGTAAAAAGTGTAAGGAGAATAGCCAAAATTAGTTTCATGATGCAGCTCCGGGGAAAATGTAAAGCTAAATGATAATTATTCTTATTCATAAAAGCAAGAATATGGGGCTTGAGTCATCTAATTAAAATCTGTATAGTCGGCTATCCAATCTTTTATATAAGAGGTCATCATGCCACTTAATAAAATCACCAACAAATTGTTACCTGGGTTTACCTGGAATTTTGAGGATGAAACTCACGGCGTATTAGAATTTCATTTAGCACTTCCCCTTAATAGGTGCACTAAAGCCCACATGAAACTTATGGTACAAGATGAGGCAGATGCTAAGGCCGCTTTAGAGAGCATCGAATTTAGTGGTAATGATGCGGGTCAAAGGTACAATCAACCTTTTGCCACCTTGGGAGATGGATTGGCATGGACAACGTCGTCGAAAGGAAACTTGGCTACAACAAAAGATATTCAAGAGATTACAAATCTAATTAATCAAAAATCTGAGGGTGAATTAAAAGCTTCCCCAGTGATTAAGGCATTACACGCTGCGCATATAAAAGGGAAGAAAAAACACTATGAAGAGCAGGTATTTCCTAAATTAACAAAACTATTCAGCCAATTTTCAAACGAATGTAAGATAAATTATGTTGAGGAATCATTCACATTTAGAATAGAAGTACAAGGCATTAATCAGCAAAAAGCGGTGTGGTTTTCAATCGATACTATTTCAGCACTTCTTGCGCCAAATTCTGAACTCTTGGCGTCTTTGTACAGGATTAGTTTGCACATCGATCCTGATTTTACAACGGCGACCATTTATTTTAGCAGCGCTTATTATGATACTGCGGTCAACGCAGGGACCCTGGGGCCTATCAATTTGAAGGTGCTTGTCAATGGTTTTAATCGTGCTTATATAGACGATCGTTATCAAAAACCGTATAACCATGCGGTACAAAAAATCAACTATCAAATTAGTCAACAATACTCTGTTTCTTTCCCGCTGTCTTTAGAAAATCTGCAGTATTTTAACTATTTGAATTCCATCAATCCTAAGTTGATGTATGGGACAATTATGCGTCAATTACAAAATGAATGATCAGGTATTGAAGCGATGTTGTTGTTACAACAGTTACCAACACCGCAACTACAGGCGGTGAAAGTTTTCTTTCCAATTAACAAGAATCGCACTGAGATATTAAGTCGTTTACAAGCGCTGGGCATACCGCAGCTTATTTTCACTGAAAGAAACAATGGGATTCATGTTTTTTCTATGGCTGCAAAACACGTGTTGAATCAATATCTGTCTGCGTCAAATTCAAATAATAATAACAATGTTGCGGTTTCTTCAGAACCTATATTGATTAGTAGTCATTACGCAATGAAACTAAGCCAGACAATTGTGACCCAGTTGGAACTAGCGGGAAAGCCCACATCGCCAGCCAAGTTTCTTTTCGCATATCTTATGAGGAATATTAAAACGACCCAGACAGATAAAACGCTTGAGAAAGGCGATGAAGGTAAACTCATTGAGGATATTTGCAGACGACTAAAAAATGTCATAGTGAAGTCTGATGCTGAATTATTTGAAGTCCTGACTCGTGAGCAATCTCAGGATCAGAGTAGCGTATCTAATAATAATGCTACAACGAATTTCAGTTGTAAGTGAAGAATATCCCCTCATCCGCCCTGCGGGAGAAGGATCTCTATAGTTAACCACGAGGAATAACGACTGAGATCCTTCTCCCTCAGGGAGAAGGTGCCCGCAGGGCGGATGAGGGGATATTTTAAGGTATAGGCTCATTCCACCGCGCGGCTTGCACGGATGGATTTGGTATATACTCAACTAATGAAAAATCACATCTTCACCCTCATCATATTAAGTCTGTTGTTTATGACATTACAGGTTGACCTCTGGGTCGGCCAGGGTGGGTTATTGCAGTTTTTACAATTAAGAAAAGAATTACATTTACAAATTCATGAAAATAACCTGTTAAAAGCCCGCAATAATATTTTGTACGCCGAAGTATGGGATTTAAAAGAAGGTTTTGATGCCATTGAAGAGCGTGCGCGCGTCGAACTTGGCATGATCAAACCCGCGGAAACGTTTTATAAAATCATGGATGAGGCGCATGAGTAAGCCGGGTGTCAATATTTGGGCGGTTTTGCCAGCAGCAGGGATTGGACAGCGGATGGGTAGTGCAAAGCCCAAACAATACATGGATGTCAATGATAAGCCCGTTCTCGCTCACACTTTAGATACCATCTGTCAACTTCCACAAATCAGCAAAGTTGTTATTCCATTACATCCTGAAGATCATTATTGGCATGAATTAATGCATTTACCTTATAACAATTTTGTAACCATCACCGGCGGCGCTGCGCGGCAAGATTCCGTATTAAATGCCTTAGATTACTTAGCAGATCATGCGCATCAACAAGATTTTATATTAGTGCATGATGCGGTGCGTCCGTGTGTCAGCGTTGCAAGTATGAGCGAATTACTGACGCAAATTATCTCCCACCCTGTCGGTGGCTTATGGGGTGTACCCGTGCGCGATACGCTAAAACAAGTTGATGCCGCGGGACAAGTCATGCATACTGTTTCGCGCGAACATTTATGGCAGGCGCAAACGCCGCAAATTTTTCGTTATGAACTGTTGCATTTGGCCCTGAAAAAAGCAAAACATGATAATATCGCACTTACCGATGAGGCGAGCGCCATGGAATATCTAGGCTATCATCCCAAAATGGTACGGGGTAGTTATGCAAATATTAAAATGACTTGGCCTGAAGATTTAATCAGTGCAGGCTTATGGTTTAAGCAGTTGGAGAATAGTGCATGCGAATAGGACACGGTTTTGATGCACATCGTTTTATTGAAGGCGATCATCTATTTTTAGGCGGCGTACGTATTCCACATTATTCTGGTATTGAAGCACATTCAGACGGTGATGTTATTTTACATGCGTTATGTGATGCATTATTAGGCGCAGCCGGTTTAGGTGATATTGGTGAACATTTTCCACCGACTGATCCACAATACAAAGGTATGGATAGTCGCAAATTTGTGCATATTGTGAAACAATTACTGACACAAAAGCATTGGCAAGTGAACAATGTTGATATTACCCTAGTGGCACAAATGCCGCGCATAAAAGATTTTAAATTAGAAATGAAAAATAATATTGCACTTGATCTTGGTATTTCATCCGATCAAGTTAATATCAAAGGAACCACAACCGAAAAAATGGGCTATTTAGGCCGCGAAGAAGGCATCGCCGCGTATGCGGTTGCATTAATCGATAGGATAAAATGAGATGAGAATTTTAATTAGTAATGATGATGGCGTTTATGCACCGGGTCTTGGTGTACTTGCAGATGTAGTTTCTGAAATTGCCGATATTACCGTTGTTGCACCGGACAGAGATCGCAGCGGTGTCAGTAACTCCTTAACATTAAATCGTCCTATACGTTTAACCAAAATGCCTAATGGTTTTATCAGCGTTGATGGAACACCCACTGATTGTGTGCACGTTGCAATCACCGGCTATTTAGATTATGAACCGGACATGGTGATTGCTGGCATTAATTCCGGTGCTAATTTAGGCGATGATGTTTTATATTCAGGGACGGTTGCCGCTGCAACCGAAGGACGATTTTTAGGATTTCCTGCCATTGCGGTATCACTTGCGGGAGAAGAACAATTATTTTATCAAACTGCAGCGAGTGTTGTGCGCGGCTTGATTCAGCAATTACAAAAGCATCCACTACCTGCAGATACGATATTAAATATTAATGTGCCAGATATTCCTTATGCAGAGTTAAAAGGCCATCAAGTCACACGTTTAGGTGAAAGACATCGTGCAAAACCTGCAATTAAAACCCAAGATCCACGCGGACGCACGGTATATTGGGTAGGACCTGCCGGGCTTGAGCAAGATGCAGGACCTGGCACTGATTTTTATGCAGTGAGCCATGGTTATGTTTCCATTACGCCGCTACAAATTGATCTGACACGTTACAATGTACTTGAAAATTTAACCGAATGGGTTGCGCAGTTAAAAATATAGGGATTTTATATGTTTTCTAGTTTATACAACCGTGTGTTAAATTGGTCGCGGCATAAATATGCTGTGTATTATTTAGCAATCATTAGTTTTGCAGAATCATCATTTTTCCCGATCCCACCCGATGTGATGTTAGCGCCGATGGCGTTAGCACATCGCAAAAAAGCCTGGTTTTATGGAACAGTTACCACGGTCGCTTCCGTTTTAGGCGGAATTTTTGGCTATTTACTTGGGTTATTTGCATTTGAACCTTTAGTTCAACCGGTGATTACCTATTTTGGTTGGGAAGAAAAGTTTTTATTAGCAGAAAGCTGGTTTGATCGTTACGGGGTTTGGATCGTATTTATTGCGGGCTTTTCTCCCATTCCCTACAAAGCATTTACGATTGCAGCAGGGGTGATGCATATGGCGCTATTCCCATTCATTTTGGCCTCCATTATTGGTCGTGGCGCACGATTTTATCTGGTTTGTGCTTTAATTGTACTTGGCGGACAGAAGCTAGAAGATCATTTAAAGCAATATATCGATTTAATTGGTTGGGCAACAGTAGCCTTGATCGTGATAGCCGCTGTCTTTCTCTGGTTATTCTAATACCAAAAAGGTGCAGACATGTTTGCGGCTATTTTTCGCCTAATTTCCTGTTGCACCCTTATATTTTTAGTCGGCTGCCAGAGTAATTGGGCGCCGGTCGATGATATTAATCACAAACCATTGAAACTTTCCGGTGAACATGTTGTCGAAGTTGGTGAAACCCTTTATTCTATAGGCTGGCGTTACAATCGGGATTATAAAGAATTAGCACAGATCAATGACATTGCGCCCCCGTATGAAGTTCATACAGGGCAAAGAATTTCGCTATCACCATTAAAACCGTTCGTTGCGCCAAAAGTAGAAGTAAAAGCCCAGGCACCCACGTCATCACCTGTGATAGCGTTTGCGCCACCAGCGCCCACTGTTGCGCCTGCGCCCGTAGTTCCACAGACTACAGCGCCGCCAACTTTGATTGCAAATACTTCTACGCCTGCAGTGCAAACAACGCCACCGCAGCCAATGCCAGCAACCGTGCAATGGAATTGGCCGGTGAAAGGCGAGGTGATTGGTCATTTCGCAAAGACCAAAGGGATAGATATTGTAGGCAAAGCGGGAGAAATTGTGCACGCTGCAGCAGCAGGACAAGTCGTTTACAGCGGCACAGGTTTAAGAGGCTATGGACAATTGCTTATAATTAAGCATAATGAGCAGTACTTGAGTGCATATGCTCATAACCAACGTTTGTTGGTCAAGGAAGGTGATTGGGTTAAAATAGGTCAGCCTATTGCAGAAATGGGCAACACGGATACAAATCGTGTTAAACTGCATTTCGAGATCCGCCACAATGGTAAACCGGTGGATCCTATGCGGTATCTATCAAAGTAATCTAATAATGCAACGGATTTTGCAAATAAGAGGTGCACAATATGGTAAAAGATCATGATGCGGGCTCAGAAAAGGAATTATCATTTGATTTCGATCCACTCATCAACGAAGTCATAGCGGATGAGCTTCAAGGGATCGACGCGGAAGAATTAGAACTGGACGATGAGGAAGTTCTCCCACCTGAAGTCATTAAGTTTTCAGTCGAAAAAGCCAAACGTAAGCGTGCAGTGGTGCAGCGCAAAGCCGCAGATGCCACGCAAATGTATCTTGGCGAAATTGGTTTTTCGCCTTTATTAAGTGCTGAGGAAGAAATATATTTCTCACGCAAAGCCTTAGCGGGCTGTGATGCTTCACGCAAGCGTATGATCGAAAGTAATTTACGCTTAGTCGTTAAGATCGCGCGTCGTTATATAAATCGTGGTTTGTCATTACTAGATCTTATCGAAGAAGGTAACTTAGGTTTAATTCGCGCGGTCGAAAAGTTTGACCCCGAACGCGGCTTTCGCTTCTCAACCTACGCAACCTGGTGGATCCGTCAAACCATCGAGCGTGCCATTATGAATCAAACCCGTACCATTCGTCTACCTATCCATGTGGTTAAAGAATTGAATGTGTACTTGCGTGCGGCACGTGAATTATCTCAAACGTTAGATCATGAGCCTAGCGCAGAAGAAATTGCAGACTTACTTGATCGCCCACTTGAAGATGTTAAGCGCATGCTCGGCTTAAATGAATGTGTGGTGACGTCGGTTGAAGATCCTTTAGGTAGTGATTCAGATAAAACAGTATTGGACACTTTGGCTGACGATCAAAATACTGATCCCGCACAAATGTTACAAGATGAAAATTTGCGTCAAAATATAGATCAATGGTTACACGATCTCACTGAAAAGCAACGCGAAGTAGTCGTCAGACGTTTTGGTTTACGCGGACATGAAATGGCAACACTAGAAGAAGTTGGAAATGAAATCGGTTTAACGCGTGAACGTGTGCGTCAGATCCAAGTAGAAGCATTGAAGCGTCTAAGAGAAATTTTAGAAAGTCAAGGCTTATCGCAAGATTCTTTGTTCTCATAAACAAGATATACCAATCGTACTTCAAAATGCGAACTCCGTCATTGCGAACCGAAGGTGAAGCAATCCAGGTTTTGATGCTTGATAGAGATTAAAACCTGGATTGCCGCGCTGCGCTCGCAATGATGGGTCATTCGCATCTTCAAGTAAAATGGATATAGAAAAATAATTAAAAATGCAAGCACAAAATTTTTCTGTGCTTGCATAAAAATCCTTGCATTAAAATAATTTTCTGGTAATTTAGTCTCTACGTCACGGATGACCACACGGATGTACTTCTGCATAACACACGGAACGTTTTATGGACAAGCAGAATGAGTTTGTCCCACTACGTGTGGGGCAAACTCTCTAGGCAAATTGTTTGCAACTCAAATAAAATATTTAATGCATCAAGCGGACTACATTCATCAGCAGATTTTTTTACTATCAATTGTTTCAAAATAGCTAATTCTTTCTTGACCGAGTCATTATTTTGTGAATGTTGTTGTAATTCTAATTGTTGTAATTTTTTTTGTGCGATGGCAATCACTTCAGATTTTATTCCTGCAAGTTTGGCTACTTGTAAACCATAACTTTTATTCGCAGCGCCACTTTCCACATGATGTAAAAAAATAATTTCATTGTCGTGTTCAATTGCATCCAAATGCACATTGATGCAATGTGTGAGTGTTTGCGGTAACTGTGTGAGCTCAAAATAATGCGTTGCAAATAAACATAGCGCTTTAATGTGCGTACTTAAATAAGAAGCCGTTGCAAATGCCAGTGCTAAGCCGTCGAATGTGCTGGTGCCGCGTCCAATTTCATCAACCAACACTAAACTTTTATCAGTTGCGGATTGAAGAATATGTGCAAGCTGGGTCATTTCAACCATAAATGTCGATTGACCACCGGCTAAATCATCCGCGCTGCCGATGCGGGTAAAAATCCTATCGATAGGGCCAATGGTGGCGGCTGTAGCAGGCACAAAGCTGCCCATATACGCCATGATCACAATCAACGCGCTCTGGCGCATATACGTTGATTTGCCGCCCATATTAGGCCCGGTAATAATCAGCAAACGCTGCGTATCATTTAAAGTCAGATCATTTGCAATAAATGGCGCTGATGCGTAATGCTCAACCACTAAATGTCGCCCCTGTTTGATATCCACGCCAATTTCTTCTGAAAATACCGGAGCGAGTAAATGTAAACTCTGTACGCGCTCGGCCAGATTTGTTAACACATCAATTTCTGCCAGTGCACGCGCAAGTTGTTTTAAGTGAGGAATATAGGTTGCTAATTCTGTGAGCACTTGTTCATATAAAGATTTTTCTAAAGCTAAAGCGCGTGACTCCGCGCTTAAAATTTTATCCTCGAATTGTTTAAGTTCAAGGCTAACAAACCGTTCTACATTTTTAAGCGTTTGTCTGCGCTGATAATGCTTCGGCGCAGCATCTGCTTGTGCGCGAGATGTTTCAATATAAAAACCGTGGATGCGGTTGTAGCCGACTTTGAGTGTGCTTAAACCGGTTGCTTGCCGTTCTTGTTGTTCAAGCTTTAATAAAAAGTCGCTATGATCTTCACTCAATGCACGCAATTCGTCGAGTTCTTCATTAAAGCCTTGATTGATCACGTTACCATCGCGCAGATGGGTAGAGGGTTCGGGTAAAATCGCGCGTTGCAGATATTCTTGTAACGCACTGACATCTAACAGTTGTTGATTAAGTTGTTGAGCGCGCTCTACATGATGTTCCGCCAGTATTTTTTTTATCACTGGAATGATTTGCAATGTTGCGCATAATTGCATCAGGTCACGCGGGCGTGCGGATTTTAATGCAATGCGTGCTTGAATGCGCTTGCCAGTCGCCGCCGTGCATCAACCGGACGCGT
>CAZPAA010000066.1:0-9324 GCA_964584425.1 uncultured Gammaproteobacteria bacterium
ACAAAAATTTTTAATTTTGACCCTCTCGGTTAATCAAGCTTGCGGCCCAATACCAATATCGATTTTACCTTCGGCTAAGGCTTCTAAACTTTTTTCACGCTCAACGATCGAGCGAAACCTCGATAATAATGCAATTCTCACCGGCCAGTCAGCAAAGCGATCGCAAAATGTATCGTAGTGTTGTTGAGATAATAGGGTAGTTGGCACGAGTACGGCTACTTGGCGATGGCTTTGCACGGCAACAAATGCTGCACGTAGTGCCACTTCGGTTTTACCAAAACCCACATCACCGCAAATTAATCTATCCATGGGACGTGCAGCCATCATGTCTTGCAGCACGGCGTTAATCGCTTTGGTTTGATCGGGCGTTTCTTCAAACAAAAAGTTTGCAGTAAATGCTTGATATTGACTGTCTGGCGCAGGATAAGCAAAGCCTTGGCGCGCTTGTCGTTTGGCATAAATAGCTAATAATTCAGCGGCGACATCTTTAATTTTTTCTGCCGCTTTTTGTTTCGCGCGTTGCCAGTTTTGCGTACCTAATTTATTCAGATGCGAGGCGGATTCATCATCGCCGCCGTAACGGCTAATCAAATGTAAAGAATAGACGGGAACATACAGTTTATCGCCATCTTGATATTCCAGGGTTAAAAATTCTGCATCATATTCGCCTACAGAAATTGTTTGCAAACCCAAGTAACGTCCAATGCCATGATCAAGATGAACGACCAATGCACCCACTTCAAGTTCCGCCAAACTTTTCACCAGCATATCACTGTCAATATAACGCTTTTTCTGCTGACGCTGCGCAACGACGGGCTGACCAAAAATTTCTGTCTCGGTAATGATGATAAGTTTGCGAAGAGGTAAACAGATCCCTTTTAAGAGGGGCGCTATAAGTATTCCCATGCCATTGCGAGCGTAGCGAAGCAATCCAGGTTCGCTCCCAGATTGCTGCGCTGCATTCTCAAAAACAGCGCTATCCCAATCATTATACTGGGTTAAATTTAACTTAAGCGGTGCCAACAAACCCAATAAAGCTTCTCGTCTCCCGGCCGATTCCACGCAAAATAAAATATCCATATTGTTTTGCTGATTTAAAAATTCCTGCAAAGGCAATAGCGAATTCGCAAGCTTAGTATTAATGCGAATATCGGGTATTTCCTCAAATGCAATCTTCGGTGCAAGTAATTTTTCAAACGCTCTAAGCTTTTCGAAAACCTGTTCCGTTTTTAAAAATAAATCTTCTGGTTTTAATAAGGGGCGCTGAATATCATGCGCATACTGATCATAACGTTTTGTGACTTGCGAAGAAAATTCAACCAAATCCAGCTGAATGTTGCCAATCGTTACAAATTGGGTATTCTTTGGTAAGTAATCGGTCAGGTGATTAATGTTGTCAAAAAACAGCGGTAAGTAATATTCTATCCCCGCCGGCACACTGCCTTTGCTGATGGTTTGATAAACATCACATTGACTCGGGTCGCCACTAAACTTATCGCGAAATGATTCACGAAAATGGGTGATACTGTCTTTATCGAGTGAAAATTCACGCGCAGGTAGTAATTCAATGCGATCAATTTTTTCATGCGATCGCTGCGTAGTGGGATCAAAAATGCGTATCGATTCCACTTCATTATCAAATAAATCGATACGATAAGGATGCGGATTTCCCATCGGGAAAATATCGATCAAAGATCCACGAATACTAAATTCCCCATGCGAAAACACTTCAGAAACTGCATAATAACCACTCAAAGTGAGTTGCTCGCGCAATGTATCGATGTGAAGGTTATCTTTACACGCTAACACGAAACTATTTTTTTGAATATGTTCTCGAGGACACAAAGGATAAGCCAGCGTCGGCGCCGCAACAATCAGCGCCCCGTCAGTCAAATGCGGCAATCGCGCCAACAATTTTAAGCGCGCAGAAATAATATCCTCATGCGGTGAAAAATGATCATAGGGCAATGTTTCCCAACTCGGGAAAGTATAAATGGGTTTATGTGGATTTAAAAAATGCAGCGTAGTGTGTAACTCTTCAGTGATCTGCGTATTAGGCGCAACGATCAATATCAGTCCCGTTTGCTGCTGCAATAACGCTTGTAATTCTAACGCAAGCAAACTGGACATGTAGTACCTCTGTTTTATAGGCCTTTAAACCCCCTCATCCGCCTTGTCGGGCACCTTCTCCCTGAGGGAGAAGGATCTCAATCGTATTCCCTGTGGTTAACTAGAGAGATCCTTCTCCCGGAGGGGAGAAGGTGCCCTTTAGGGCGGATGAGGGGATACTTAACGGTGACAGATCTGTTCAAATTTCAAGGATAACTTATATATACCGCTGCAGAATTTCAGAATACGCATCAATTCGCCGATCCCTTAAAAAAGGCCAAAGCTGCCGAATCTTCTCAGTTTCCTTAAAATCAATATGTGCATATAACGTTTCAACTGCTTCACCGGCCTGCACAACAATCTCCCCCTGCGGCCCAGTAATAAAACTATGCCCCCAGAATTGCGTTCCCTCTAACAAACCATTTGCATCTTTTTCATATCCCACTCGATTAATCACTAATACCGGTAGGGCATTAGCGACTGCATGCGAGCGTTGAATCGTCTGCCAAGCATCTCTATCTTTCAAAAATCCACTCTCAGAATCTTTATGATAACCAATCGCCGTGGGATAAATCAGCAAATCAGCGCCTTTTAACGCCATAATCCGTGCGGCTTCTGGATACCACTGATCCCAACATACCAAAACCCCTAAATTTCCAACAGAAGTCTTAATCGGATTAAATCCTAAATCTCCCGGGGTAAAATAATATTTTTCATAAAAGCCAGGATCATCTGGAATATGCATTTTGCGATAAATCCCGGCAATACTGCCATCTTTCTCAATCACTACCGCAGTATTGTGATAAACTCCAGCTGCACGTCTTTCAAAAATTGAGCAAACAATCACGATTTTAAGCTGCTTGGCCAGCGCACTAAATGCATCAGTCGTCGGCCCAGGAATCGATTCCGCCCGATTAAAATGCTCATAATTTTCTGTAATAGGGAAGTAGGGTCCCATATGCAATTCTGGCAAACACACAAGCTTTGCACCTTTTTGCGCTGCCGTTTCAATTTCCTGCAAAAACATATTCAGGGTTTTGGTTTTATCAATATCAATGGCTTGTTGCAAAAGCGCAACGGACAACGTTTTGTTCATGACTTTGTATACCTATTTAGTGGCTGGGATTTGCATGCTTGCGCAGTGTAAAGCGCCATTATATTGTATTAACGGCAGGCTGGGAATGGGTACGATTTTACGATTCGGGAAGGCGCCCGCTAGACGCTCTAACATAATCGCATCATGCGGATCATCGTAAGTCGGGCATAAAACCGCCTCGTTGAGAATTAGAAAGTTGGCATAAGAAGCCGGGAGTCTGCGACCCGTATCTTCGACTTTAGCGGAGGGAATAGGTAAGGGGATGAGTTTATAAGGGTTTCCAGATAAATCAGTTAAACTTTTAAGCTGCGCTTCCATCGCTTTTAATGGCTCATAATGCGGGTCCTGCGCATCATCACAACTGCTATAAGCCAGGGTATGTGGGTCGCAAAACCGCACCAATGTGTCTACATGGCCATCGGTATCATCACCGAGTAAATAGCCATTTTCAATCAGGATCACCCTTTCAACGTTCAAACTGTGCCTAATTTGCTCAGTATGAAGCGATGAATTACGTGTTTTGGTAAACACACAAGGTGTGATCAATAAAGTCCCTAAACCATCGGTTTCTATCGCGCCGCCTTCGAGCACAAAGCCTTGGCGTTGATATTCATCAATCGGTAACAGGTTTGCATCGAACAGCGTCTTTGTGACCTTGTCATCCAAACTGCCGGCATATTTTCCACCC
Organism: uncultured Gammaproteobacteria bacterium; assembly: GCA_964584425.1. Classification (GTDB taxonomy): domain Bacteria; phylum Pseudomonadota; class Gammaproteobacteria; order JABCZS01; family JABCZS01; genus JABCZS01. Next base: position 3,894 of record CAZPAA010000066.1, read on the forward strand.
CAGGCATTAAACCCAAAGTCTAACCACTTGATTTGACCATCCTTAATTAAACTAATCGGACCATAATCGCGGATCCAAATATCATTAAATTCAGCATGGAAAAAACGAAGTAGGTGCGGATGCTGTGTACCGAGCAATTGCTCAATATAGCGCTGCTTCTCATCATCCCGGCAAATCATAATTAAATCTTGGAACTGCAAAATCGCCTTCGCAAATTCCACATAAAACGGCTCAATTTTAGCCAAGGAATCCCGCCAAATGGTTTTCTCATCCGGGAAAGTTAAAAGAATCGCTTGTTGTCTATGCCATTCAGCTGGGAAAGAATATTTCATGGCGCAACGTTAAGGGAAGTCGAGGATTTTGTCAATGGGAATGTTCTGATCATAAAAGAGTTGACTTTTGAATCTTTAAGGATATGATATAAGCTATCTTGACTTAAACCGGTCTAAATAATAGACTTGTTTCAGAAGGGAGGATTTATGAAAATCATCGGGGCTTATGAAGCCAAAACACATTTTGCACAATTATTAAATGCGGTTATCGCTGGGGAGACAGTCGTGATTACAAGACATGGGGAAGAAATTGCTCATTTAGTGCCTGCTAAAGGCGCAGATAAAGAAAAAGTTAAACAAGCCATTGAAAATATCAAACGGGCACGTGTCGGACTTACCTTGGGTGATGATATGACCATCGAAGAAATGAAAAATGAAGGCAGGGCATAAATGCAAGGATTTATATTAGATTGTTCAGTGACGATGGCTTGGTGTTTTGCAAATGAATCGACGCGTGAAACTGATCGCATTTTAGAATTGGTGCAGCAGCAAAATGCTTGGGTCCCGGCTATTTGGTCTTTAGAAGTTGCTAATCTGTTAGCTGTGGGTGAGAGGGCTCGAAGGATCGGCGAGTCAGAGATATTGTATTTTTTGCAGCAATTGTCAGTTTTACCCATTTATGTTGAGCATCATACGCATGCACATTGTTTTTCATCTATTCTAGCGTTATCTCGATCACATGGACTTTCTAGTTATGACGCTGCATATTTAGATTTAGCCATCAGAAAGGGTTTACCCATTGCCACGTTAGACAAAAAATTACAAGCAGCCGCAAATCAAGCTAAAGTAAAAATTTTACCAAATTTTATGTAATACTTGAGTTTATGTCCCAATCTATTCGCATTGTCATCGCACAGCTCAACTTCCTGGTCGGGGATGTGATGGGCAATGCGCAAAAAATGCTGGAATATATCGCCAAAGCGCGGGATGAAATGCAAGGCGATGTCGTCGTATTTCCTGAATTGGCGTTGACCGGTTATTCACCTGAAGACTTATTGTTACGTCCTGGAATGGATGCGCGGATTAAAGTCGCACTGGCGCTTTTAGCCACCGCAAGTCATGGAATTGAAGTGATTGTAGGGCATCCCGATCACACCCCAGAAGGCCGCTATAATGCCGCCAGCGTTTTACGCGAAGGCAAAATCATTACAACCTACCATAAACGCTACCTCCCCAACGCCGAAGTATTTGATGAAAAGCGTTATTTTATCTCAGGGGACGAAATCAAACTGATCATGATCAAAGGCGTGCCTATCGCCCTCACCATTTGTGAAGATGTGTGGCAAGCGCAAACCATGATGCAAGCCAAATTTGCCGGTGCGAGCGCGATGATTGCGCTTAATGCTTCACCGTTTCATATGAATAAAGTGAATTTGCGTCGAAGCATTCTAGAAAAGCAAGCTTTGCAAGGCAATATGCCCATTGTTTATGTGAATTTAGTCGGCGGACAGGATGAATTGGTATTTGATGGCGGATCATTTGTCGTGAATGCTAAAGGTGAAATTGCACTGCAAGCACCATTTTTTGTAGAAACGCTAATGCTGAGCGAATTGATGTTAGAAAATAACCGCATTACGAAAGTACAGACTGCGCCACTGCCTCCATTACCCAGCATAGAACAAAATATTTACGATGCATTGGTATTGGGCCTACGTGATTATGTGAATAAGAATAATTTTAAGAGTGTGATCATCGGTCTATCCGGTGGCATTGATTCTGCATTAACTGCAGCCATTGCCGTCGATGCGCTAGGTGCTTCACGTGTACACGGTCTACTGATGCCTTCGCGCTACACGCGTGAAATGAGCAATAGGGATGCCATTTCACAATGTGAGCAATTAAATATTTCCTATCAAGTGATTTCAATTGAACCCGTATTTACTGCATTTTTGCAATTACTCGCTGAACCTTTTAAAAATACGGCGCCTGATATCACTGAAGAAAATTTACAAGCTCGCTGCCGCGGCATGATCTTAATGGCACTCTCCAATAAATTTGGTCACATGGTCTTAGCCACCGGAAACAAAAGTGAAATGTCGGTCGGTTATTCAACCCTATACGGCGACATGGTTGGCGGATTTTGCGTCTTAAAAGATGTGTGGAAAACGATGGTCTATCGCTTAGCCGATTATCGTAACAGTATAAGCCCCGTGATCCCCAAAAGTATCATTATCCGCGCGCCCTCAGCAGAGCTAGCCCCCAACCAACTCGACCAAGATTCTCTACCCGAATACGCCGTACTAGATCAGATCCTTTGCCACTATATAGAAGAAGATGAAGACGTAGACGCCATCATCGCCCACGGCTTTAACCTAAGTGACGTGATCAAGGTTATCAAACTAGTCAACCACAGCGAATATAAACGCCGCCAATCTCCAATTGGCATCGTAGTCACTGAACGCGCCTTCGGCCGAAATCGGCGTTATCCAATTACTTCGGGGTATTAGCGCCCCCTTTGGGAAAGGGGGGGTAGGGGGGATTTAAAGATCTTTGAGTATAATCAGACATCTCAAATCCCCCGCCCGAAGACGGCCACCCCCTTTACAAAGGGGGACCCAGTAGAGGATCCCGATTTATGCAAGCACTTACTTAAGTCTTTGTAGCCCGCGCCGATAGCCTTTTTATGATGAATAATACCCAATTACAAACCGCACGTGAAATCGTGATTAATGCAACCCTTGTGACCGCAGCGCTTGAAGCCGTATTCTATGAATTTATTTTGGATGCCGATTTACATGTGAGTGAATGTGGATATTTAGAATCTTTATCTAAAGGTAAAGTAAAACCTATTCGGGAACCCATTAAAACACTTTATGGATCATTGTTTGAACTCAATCACGTGCGCGTGAATCCCCACTTAGATAATAATTACATTCTCGCGCAATTATCCGAAGCCCTGACTGCATCCGGCGTAAAGATCAAAAATGGGCGCAGCAGCGATTATATGAGTGTTTGTTTTAAACCGTTAGGTGAATTGAGTGATGTGGTGCGTTTTTATATTGCCCAAGATTCACGCTTAGTTTTTCTAACTTCATCAGTCGCATTACAACGCGTGAAATAACTCGGGCACTAAAACTGCGTTTTCATCGAATATGAAAAAACACTTTTTTTAGGCTCAGGTTGAGGATATTGCAACTGAATCATTTGATGCAATTGTGCTTGACGGGTTTGCATGCGTTGCTGATATTCTAAATTTAATTGATGTGCAAGCGTACTCATTTTACTTTCATAATCTTTGCTATCGACATATTGCGTCAGTAAATTTTGCGCATGCTGCTGTTGTTGCTGCGCATCTGTCGTTTGCATGCGTGTATAAGCAGAATGCATATAATTACTGACCATCAATCCTTGATTATTTAATGCTTGCACCGTTTGCTTTACATTGTCTTGATGTGTGATAGATTCCTTTTTGGTATCAAGGCTCGGCACGGTTGGCGCCGCATTTTCATGTAAAGTTTTATGGAATAAATCGGTCGTACTTGTTTTTGCAACGGGCGTTGTTGCTTGCTGCAAAATCGTGGAGTGGGTTAAAAATGTTCGTAAAGCTTTTTCACTGGAAGTTAAGGGTGTAAAACCAAGGCTCATCGATTTTTTATAAAGATTAAACCAATTGCTAAACAGCCCTGGACATTCGCGCGCAATAAATGCCAGCGAAATCGGTGAGAGTAAATATTGTCGCTCTGAAAGCAAAAGTCGTGAACCCGTTTGCCCTGTCGCTTGCAAGAGTTCTTGCTGTGCTTCTAGCCAATCAAAAAATGCAACGGCAGTTTCAGTGGTGTCGTTTTCTGCGCCATGTAGCGGTGGCAACAATTTTAATAATTCTTGTTCACTAAGTCCGGTGAGGCGCAGTAACTCTTCTAAGCTTTGTGCACGAAAGAGTTCCTCAAGCAGTTCTTCTTGTTTTGCAAGTTCATAGAGTTGTTTTTCACTTAACGCTAAAAATTGTAGAATAACGCCACCAGGACTTTCGCCTTCAACCACACCTAACCATTCTTTTAACGCCATAGGGTTTGAGGCGATCCAGCAAAAACCTTCATTGGGCATCAATTGTCTTGCAAGCAATAAATTCATGCCTTGAGAATAGGGTATACCTTTATTGGTGATTTCACGCAGTTTATAGTACTGACCTTGTGTGTTCATACTGCCCAAAAATGGCATCCATTCGGCTTGGTGTACGCCTTGTTCGTTGCAGATGCTGACTTGATAATCGGTAAATAACAGACCAATTTTTCGCAGTAATGCACTACTAAAAGCGACATAATGCCACAGCGCTTCATCTTTATTTAAAATCGGATGAAGTGATTCACCCACCAATAAAAATTGTTCACGCATTTTGAGCGTTGTTTTTGCCAGACGTAAATGATGATCTAGCCAAGTGATTGAGGGGTGATCGATATGTTCGAGTTGTTGGACGAATTCAGCAAAATTGTTAATCAGAGGTTCGTAAAAAGCTTGATAGTGTTTTGAAGAAGCGGCGCTGAGGTCTTGAATTTCTTGTAGTAAGGGTTTGCGCTCAGTTGTTTCTAGGAGTTGCTCGACTGTTTGTACAGGGCGTATGCGTTGGTCTCGCTTGGGAGCTGCCGGTTTTTGCTCGGGCTGAAAAAATTTTGAGTAGCGCATATAAGGATTACGATTTTGTTGTGGATTGTCTAAAAATGTGATCACAAGACCTCTTTATTATAATTTGTTAGTCTTTAAACTTCAAGCGGTCTGCTTAGATGGCCCTGTGGACATTCTCGCGACCGATCAGGGGGGACTTTTGCCTCATCCCCCTTTGGAAAAGGGGGATGAGGCAAAAGTCCCCCCTGATCGGTCGCGAGAATGGAGGGTGCAGTTGTTGTCTTTAAGTTTAAAATTAAGTGGTTATTATAAAGTTTTGGGTGGGGGTGGAGCAAATGGTGGGTTGGTTGGATTATTATTTTTAGAATCAATGGATTAGTTGGTATTTTCAGTGAATAATGGCGGAAAGCTTACAAGAAAAATAGATATTCGCTCGCTAATCTGGCATATTCAATTCCAACACCGCATCACTTTTATCCGCCAGATCCGTGATCCCAAGTCCACGATATTCCTCAGTCATAATAGCAAGCGCTTGTACA
>CAZPAA010000067.1:0-9271 GCA_964584425.1 uncultured Gammaproteobacteria bacterium
TGAATCTTTACTAAAAGATTTAAAACATACGGGAACGAATACTGTTTTAGGGAAAAGACAAAAATCCTTAATGGGTAAGCATAAACTACAGGCGATGTATCAAGCGTATGAAGCATTTCGTAACTCCAAAGGGGTATTACCCGCAACCTATGAAGTGATCTATGGCCATGCGATTAAACCTGAATTAAATCCAATTAAATTTAAGCGGGCACAAGAAGCGATTTACATCCCAGTCAATGCCATTACCTCCGCCACTTCAGGAAGAAATGTGACATGAAAAATTTTTTTGTGACCGGCACAGACACCGATGTAGGGAAAACATTCGTAACACGATTGTTATTGGCAAAAGCAAAGCAGATGAATTTTAGTGCACTGGCAATAAAGCCCGTAGCGTGTGGCGGCGTTCAAACCTTTGATGGTTTTAAAAATGAAGATGCTATATTTATGCAAGCGGAAAATAGTATTGTCCTGCCTTATGAAGCAGTTAATCCATTTTTATTGCAATCCCCTCTTTCGCCTCATATTGCTGCAAAATTAGAAGCTACACATTTAGATGCAGATGAAATTGTGCGCACCATTATGCAAGCTTATCAATATTCTGTAGATTATCTTTTTTTTGAAGGCGCAGGTGGCTGGCAAGTGCCCATCAATGATACGCAAACGATGGCCGATATCGCAAAAAAATTAGCCATTCCCGTGATTGTGGTTGTGGCCATGCGACTGGGCTGCTTAAATCATGCATTATTAACTGTTGAAAATATTTTGAGTAAAAATTTACCGATCGCCGGATTTATCGCCAATCAAACGCAAAAAATTCCACAAGAAGCTTTAGCAGAAAATATTGCGACCTTAGCAAACAAAATTCCCGCGCCTTTACTGGGTGTCATCCCTTATGCGGATAATAGCGAGAGATCCGAATTAACCGATTTAATCCAATTACCAACTTGCCTCACCGCAACACTTACTGTATAAATTAAATAAATGCAAAACTAAGGACAGTCTATGAAAATCTTACTTATTTCATCTCTTGCTTTTCTTTTAAGTGCTTGTCAGCCTCAGGCGCAAACACAATCCATTCAAGTACCGATGTATTTTGTCACGGATACGGGACAAGGAGAAACGGCTGGCACGGTTACGATTACACAAACACCTTATGGTTTATTATTTACGCCGGACTTGCAGCATTTACCACCGGGATTACATGGCTTTCACGTGCATGAACATCCCAGCTGCGCGCCTTTAGAAAAAGATCATGTGATGACTGCGGCGCTTGCAGCGGGTGGGCATTTTGATCCTAAGCATACGGGTCAGCATGAAGGGCCTTTTGGTAATGGACATTTAGGTGATTTACCTGGGCTTTATGTCGATGCGCAAGGCATTGCAACTGAACCTGTACTTGCACCTCGATTGAAATCGCTGCATGAAATTAATCATACTTCTTTGATGATTCATGTGGGTGGGGATAATTATAGTGATCATCCGAATCCTTTGGGCGGTGGTGGTGCACGGTTGGTTTGTGGGGTGGTTATTGGGGAATGAGTAGTTTTTCGCCTTCCATCTTAGAAAATGAGGCAAAACTCTCTTCGGGCTCCCGTCCTTTGGAGTGAGGCAAAACTCTTATCGGGCGTACCGTCCAAACGAGTGACATGGGGGCATTTTAAAAAGTTGGCTACCGCAAAGCCTAACGCAAAACTTTTTAAAATGCCCCCATGTCACTCGTTTGGCTCATTTACGAGGTGAGAGTTTTGCACTTTTATTAAGAGATTAAAAGACGAGAAGTTAGAGGTGATCTCACGTGTAGTCCCCTCTCCATCGCTTTGATCTGTCAACGTAGGCAAATAAATAATGTGGGAGAGGGACAGGGTGAGGGGTAAATCAGAATCAATTTCAATTTAGGAACAAACAAAACATGACATCAACTTCACAACACGTCAATCCTCGCCATTGGTCTTCCTCCATTGGCTTTATTATGGCGACCATCGGTGCGGCCGTTGGACTTGGGAATATTTGGATGTTTCCTTATTTTACGGGAATGAATGGGGGCGGTGCGTTTGTTTTAATCTATTTATTGTGTGTTTTATTCATTGGTATTCCGATCATGATGGCGGAAGCTTTAATTGGACAAAAAGGTCAACAAAATCCAGTTTCAACATTGCAAACTTTAGCGGCATCATTCAAAGCATCGAAATTGTGGCCTCTTGTTGGCGTTGCGGGTGCGATTGCTTTAATCTTGATGATTTCTTTTTATAGCGTGGTTTCGGGTTGGTCACTCGCTTATTTATCACGCAGCATTCAAAATGTATTTTCGAATGCAGATCCAACAGAAGTCTCTCGCATTTGGGAGGAGTTTATTACGAATCCATGGGAATTATTATTGTGGCATACGACATTTATTATTATGACCATGGGCGTGATTGCACTTGGTATCCAAAAAGGTTTAGAGCGAGCTTCTAAAATGATGATGCCTGCATTTGTGGGGATTTTATTAGTATTGGTTTTATACGCGATGCTGAATGCTGAATTTGTTCAAGCCATCAAATTTTTATTTTATCCTGACTTTAGTCAAATCAGTCCCAAAACGGTATTATCTGCGATGGGCATTGCATTTTTTAGTTTAGCCTTAGGTGCCGGGTGTATTTGTGCTTATGCGTCTTATGTGCCGCAAACTGAGCGTATCACGCCTAAATTATTTATTGTGGCAGGATTTGATACTTTGATCGCATTGATTGCAGGGCTTGCGATTTTTCCGCTGGTGTTTGCTTATGGTCTCTCTCCTGCCGAAGGTCCTGGCTTGATGTTTGAGGTATTGCCAACCGCTTTTGCGCAAATGTCTGCGGGGCAAATCTTAGGCACACTTTTCTTTTTATTATTATTGTTTGCAGCTTGGACTTCTTCTATTTCTTTAGTAGAACCGCTGGTTGCAATCTTACATGAGCGTACACAATTGACCCGCATCCAAGCCGTTTGGGTTGTTGGCATCATCGCATTTTTACTTGGGATCTGCGTATTACTGTCATTTAACGTTTGGGCGGATGTAAAAATATGGGGATTTAATTTTTTTGATATCGCAACGCAATTACCCATAAAAATTATTCTGCCATTAGGGGGGTTAGGATTTGCGATATTTGCCGGTTGGATCATGAGTATGCAATCAGTCAAAGACATTTTGAAATTGCCTGATTCTGTATTTTATGTTTGGCGTTTTATTGTGCGCTATATTTCACCCATTGCGATTTTGGCGATTTTTATTTATCAATTATTCTGATCGTTTTGCGCGCGCAAGTGCGGATGCGCACAATTCTGTAATCGCAGTCCAATCTTTGGCTGAGATTAAATCTGCTGGCGCAACAAAAGTGCCGCCCACGGCTAATACATTTTGCAAGCTTAGGTAATGTTGCACATTTTGTGCGTGGACTCCGCCGCTGGCAATAAACATCAGATCAGAAAACACGACTTGCATCGCTCGCAGAAAATTATCGCCCCCTGCGGCTTCTGCAGGAAAATATTTTAATAAAAACACTTTTAGCTCACGCGCTTGCATCATTTCAGAGACGGTCATTACGCCAGGGATATAAGGGAGATTTAATACGCTGGCCAATTGCAATAATTCAGGGCAGAATCCAGGACTAGAGGCAAATGCGGCGCCGGCTTTTTTAGCGGCATGCAGTTGTTCTTGTGAAAGAACATTTCCCATGCCTACGGTTAATTGCGGACATGCATTACGCATCGCTTCCAGGCTAGAGTAGGCGACTTCTGTTCGCAACATCAGTTCTACCGCAGTGATACCACCCGCTAATAAAGCCTGGCCAAGTGGGAGTGCATCTTCAACACGATTTAAAGTGATGACTGGGATAATCGGTGTTTTAGAAAATATTTGGCGAATCGACATTGTATCTTCCTCTAATAAATAATCCTCTCGAAATTCTCGAATAAGTCCCCCTTTGAAAAAGGGGGTGCCCGTTAGGGCGGGGGATTTGAAATGTTTAATTATACACAAGGATCTTTAAATCCCCCCTACCCCCTTTTCCAAAGGGGGATCTTGAAATCGCAGACTGATTATAGCCAAAAGTACTTGTGCTAGCGATTCTCTTACACAGGCATGGCAAAAGTCTGATCCTTGACCTCCTACCTTTATGCCTTAGAATCAAAAATTTTTTATAATAATTTTCAAATGCTTGCAAGACATACGACCATTCCATCGGCTTATTTAGGGGGGCTATTTTTGGGTTTTGATTTAATATACCCTTAAGAAATTACTGGTCTAATAAGCTTTGTGAATCTAAGATATAGCTTACAAAGGAAATAAACAATGACTCTATTATACACACAACTGATGAAAGGCATGAAGCAATTCATAGGTACCGGCGTAAAAGCTTTGGGCGTATCTAGCTTGTATATATTGCTTGCAGTAAGCTTTTTAGGTCTTATTCATTTTTTAACTGCGCCGATGGGTGGGATTGTATTTTTTAGTGCAATTTTTACTGTGGCTTTGGTTGGATTTTCATGTGCTGTGGTTTTATTTCATCTGATCTCTAAAGTATCAGCTTGCTTTAAATAAAAGGATTTACTCAAAACTCTCAGGGCTTACACAAAACTTCTAGCTTCCGCCCAAACGGGGCCCGTCCTGCGGGGACACTCCCATGCTCGCAAGCTGCGCGTGGAGAGTGCCCCTCCGGCCACCCGTTTGGATTGAGTTCAGTGTAGGTTTTGTGTAAGCCCTGAGAGTTTTGAGTAAGGCTTTATTAAGATATATTTTATTAGGATATGTTTTTTAAGATACTCCATATTCCTTGCGATACGCGATTAAATGATCGCAAAGAGTCTTTTCTAGTTCTTCCTTTTCTTGTAAATAATCAATTAGATTTTCTAAATTAATAATGCTGACAACGGGTATTTGATACGTCGTTGCGATTTCTTGGACTGCGGAGTGAGCGGTTACGCCGCGTTCTTGTCTATCGAGTGCGACGATGATCCCGGCAACTTTCGCGCCAGCGCCTTCTACTAACCCTATTGCTTCACGCACCGCTGTACCTGCGGTCATCACATCATCAATAATCAGCACCTCGCCTTGTAGCTTTGCGCCGACAATGATGCCGCCTTCGCCGTGGTCTTTGGCTTCTTTACGATTAAAGCTATAAGGCACATCTTGTTGGAATATTTTTGAAAATGCGATGGCTGTGGTGCTCACTAACGGTATACCTTTGTAGGCTGGGCCAAATAATTGATCAAATTGCAAATCGGCGTCTTTAATAGCACGCGCATAAAATTCCCCCAAACTCGCTAAACTCGCCCCGCTATTAAATAACCCCATATTGAAAAAATAAGGACTCTTGCGCCCAGATTTCAGAGTAAATTCACCAAATTTTAAGGCTTGGTGCGCTAATGCTAGATCGATAAATTGTTTTTGATAGGCTTGCATGATTCCATCCTTCATTCAAGATATTGCGAAAAATTAATTATTTTGATGAAATATCCACTCTCTTCTACGCTTTCATGCAATTCACCAAAATATATCAATACCGGGACGCAAGAAAAATTTTTCGGTTTTGATAATTTATTTATTTTTTGTTTTACTTCCTCAATAACAGGCGATTTGATAATATTTTTTGAATATTTTATTTCACACACAAATAACGTATTATGTCTGGTTTGAATCAAATAATCAATTTGACACCCATCTTGTTTTGATGTTTTTCTCTGAAAATAAGGATTATCACATACAACTGCATCCGCAGTAATACCCAAAGTCTGCTTAATCAACTCACGATTTTGCAGCACTAAATTCTCAAGCTGCAATCCTATTACAGTCGACCAATGAGAAAAAGTATTCAATTGAGTAGTAGGCATTGCATTGATTAAGACTTTCTCTTTATTTGGCTGAACGTATTTTAAATAAAATCGTGAGTAATTATCTCTTAATCTATAATGACTTAATTTTGCAAGCTTTCCCTCTTTAAAATGCCAGGTATAATCTCTAGCGATAAATCCTGCCATCATTAAAACCTCTAAATATTGATACATATCATTACTCGGAACCCTACCAAGAGACATCGCAATATCATTTGCTTCTTGACTACCATCGGATAGAATGGTGACAATCCGCTTATAAAGCCCGCTCTTTTTTGAAAACAAATCCGAAAAAATGTGATCAAATTCACTAAATAAAATTCCATCAGAATTAAAACACAACCGCATAATGTTCTGCTCTGCAGTTTGCCGCGGATTAATTTCTTCTAGATAACGTGGCACACCACCTGTCACAGATAGTAAAATCAATTTATCTTGCAAAGAAATATGATCACTCTTCCCATCCCAAAATTTTATACACTCTTTTATGGGTAACTCGTCCAAAGTCATATTTAAGGATATGCGCCCCATGAATCCTGTGCTGTTTAAAATATTTTTCTCTACCCATCCAGAAATCGAGCTGCATAATGCTAGAATAAGTTTGGGATTTTTTTTAAAGTATAAATCCCACGCATTTTTTAATTTAGGTAAAAAAGTTTCATCATCTTGTGCCATCCATGTGATTTCATCAAGGACGATGAGCGTCCTGCCCAATTTTGCATGCTCTGCCAGATGCCAAAATAAATCACTCCAGTCATCAGCTTTAAGCCCCCTGGTCCCAAACTCTCGGTTTAGCTGATGAACAAACTCCTCACGTTGCTTTTGTGCCGAAATACCAGGTTCAGGTGGTAAACCAGAAAACACCACTACTTTTTTGAATTTTTTACCAAATTCTGTCAATAAACGACTTTTACCAATCCGCCGCCTACCTTTAAGTACTATCAGTTTTGCGCTGCCCAATGTAAGCAATTCAGACAATTTATCCAGCATAATTTCCCGACCGATAAACCGGGGTTCCGACATAAAATACTCCTCGTCAAATGGAATTATTGCTATTTGACGATTAATTATAACCCAGGAGAAATTAATCGTCAAACGGTATTTTCCCTATTTTAAGAGCTAGCTCAAAATTCATACGCACTTGACATTTTTGTGCGCAGGCATAATCATGCGTCCAAAGCTTAAGGGGGATAAAATGCGCATTATCACGCTTAATATAAACGGTATACGCAGTGGTGCGAGAAAGGGTTTTTTTGCTTGGCTTTCAAAGCAAGACGCCGATATTGTTTGCTTGCAAGAAACTAAAGCCCAGATTGAACAATTAAATGATTCGGAATTTCTACCCACGGGTTATCATGCGTTCTTTTGTGATGCGCAAAAAAAGGGTTATAGTGGGGTTGCGATTTATTGCAAGCAACAGCCGAAACATGTTCACACCCAAATTGGCCATGACATTATGGATAATGAAGGCCGTTTTTTGCAGGTGGATTTTGAAGATTTTAGCGTGACCTCTTTGTATTTACCTTCCGGCAGTAGTGGTGAGGAGCGCCAACAAATTAAATATCAAGTGATGGATTTTTATATTGAACATTTAAAAAAAATAAAAAATCAAAATCATATTATCTGTGGTGATTGGAATATTGCGCATAAAAATATTGATATTAAAAACTGGCGCGGCAATCAAAAAAATTCTGGATTTTTACCGCAAGAACGGGCTTGGCTTGATACCATTTTTAATGAAATGGGTTTTGTTGATGCATTTCGATGTCAAAACCAAGAAGCGGAACAATACACCTGGTGGTCAAATCGCGGCCAAGCGTGGGCAAAAAATGTGGGTTGGCGGATTGATTATCATATTGTCACGCCAGGTTTTCAGGATAAAATCAAACAAGTTGATATTTATAAGGCCGAACGATTTTCTGATCATGCGCCGCTGACAATTGATTATGCGTTTTAACGCGCCCCGTCATTGCGAGGAGCGTAGCGACGAAGCAATCCAGATTTTGATTTCAATTTAAACATTGAACCTGGATTGCTTCGCTTCGCTCGCAATGACGGAGGATAATCACTTGATTTCATATCGCACCTTGAAAAATAAACTATAAAGCACGGGAACCACGCCTAAAGTCAGGACCGTTGCAATGGAAATACCAAAAATAATTGCAATCGCCATGGAGCGCCACATTAAGCCGCCGCCAATCCATAACGGTATCATGCCTGCTACTGTGGTCGCCGTGGTCAAGAGAATCGGGCGCAGGCGCGTTTGCGCGGCTTGGATAACGGCTTTAGCTGCCGGTAGTGCATTTTCTTCAATCTCAATGCGAATTCTATCCAATAATACAATCGCATTATTAATGATGATTCCGGCCAAAGAAATGATGCCAAGCAAAGTCATAAAATCAAATGCTGCGCCGGTGATGAGTAATCCAATCACGACGCCAATGATCGACAGAGGAATCGTGCATAAAATAATTAAAGGTTGAGTAATTGAATTAAACTGCGCGATCAAAATAAATACGATGAGTAATCCTGCAATCGGTAATTTTGCTACAATCGATGTTTGTGATTTAACTGCAGTTTCTTCTTCGCCACCGAACTCCCACGAGTAGCCAAATGGCCAAGATTTTGCTTCTTTTTCCATCCAGGGACGAATTTGTGACGTAATCTCTTTTGCGGTGACGCCGGGCTCGATTAAGGCTTCTACCGTAACCGTACGCAGACGATTGCGTCGCTCAATGTTGCCCGGTTGCCATAATAATTCTGGCGTAGCCACTTGCATCAGCGGTACCGATTGACCCGTTGTCTGTGAATACACATTAATACTGGTAATATCATTGCCCGTTAATCCTGCTTGCGCAGATCGGATCATGATGGGAATTAACTCATCGCCTTCGCGATAATCACTGGCCTCAATACCAGTTAAAAAAGCTTGGGTTGAAATCGCAATATCTTCATGTGTCACGCCTGCCAGTTGCGCTCTAGCTTCATCAATATTCAGCACAATTTTTTTGCTGCGCGCGCCCCAGTCGTCGGTGACAAGTTTAGTACCCGGAATGCTGGCAACATGTTCTTTCACTTTTTCTGCCAGAGTAAATAATTCATCCGTGTCGCGTCCGGAAATTCTGATTGCAACCGGCGGCCAAGCATCGGGACCATAACTGAGCGGACGCAGCGTCGGTGATACATCTGGATAATGGTGAACAATAAAATCTTCAATTTTTGGAATTAGCACATCCACATTAGTTTTTAAATCATGACCATTCACCACCATAATCGCATAAGCTAAATTGGGTGGTTCAGCAGAATAGGGTAATACAAATTTCGGTCCGCCATCACCGATATACGTAACCATAGCTAAAATATGTGTTTTTTTTCTCCCGATAAATTTATCACCACCACACACCACTTTGGGCTAGCCCCATAT
>CAZPAA010000068.1:0-9081 GCA_964584425.1 uncultured Gammaproteobacteria bacterium
ATTAGGAATAAAACAAAACACACTGAATTGAAACGGGAGTAAAACGCTGATATCCCAGCGATTGCGCTGAATAAAGAGGACTATAAAACCCGCACCGCATTTGACGAAGCCTTGATTGAACAAATTGATGCATTTAAACCTAATTTAGTAATTCTATCCGGTTATATGCGTATTTTGTCGCCTGAATTTGTTGAACATTACAAACATCGACTGATTAATATTCATCCCTCGTTATTGCCCAAATACAAAGGTCTTCATACCCACAGAAAAGTGCTAGATTCAGGGGATGCGCAACACGGCAGCACTGTGCACTTTGTGACAGATGAACTTGATAATGGGCCCTTAATTGCAAAAATAATCATTAATATTCATGAAAATGACACAGAAGAAACACTGAAAACACGCATTCAAGCAAGAGAACATATTCTTTATCCTACGGTTATTAAGTGGTTTGCAGAAGGACGTTTACACCTCAAAGGCAAAACTGTCTATCTCGACGAACTCGCTTTACCTGATACCGGGGTGGTGATAGAAATTGGTCACCCCCAATTTTAAACAGCCATTCTTAAAATTGGCTCTATATTGAATAGTTGCCTAAATCAGGATCCTCGAGTAAGTCCCCCTTTATAAAGGGGGTGCCCTTCTTAGGGCGGGGGATTTGAGATGTTTGTTTATATATCAAGATCTTTAAATCCCCCCTACCCCCCTTTTCCAAAGGGGGATTCTCTAGCATGATCCCGATTTACCCACTCTATTCAACATAGAGCCAAAGAATTTTTGTTCAAGAATCTAAAACAAATATTGCACCATCAAACTGTAGTTTGTCAGTGTGCCCAAACCTGCACCTACAAAAATCACTTCAGGGACGACTTTGATTTGCTCATTCACATGCACACCCGCGCCTATACCCGCGCTGGGCGCTCCACCATCGAAATATTGATCAGTCACTGCACCCAGACGCACGTGTGCACTGATCGCATCCGTGATATATTTACCGCCCACCAAATCAGCGCGCAGTAACCACAGAACATCGTCATCTTCATCATCATCATCGTCTTCTCTGTTAGATCCATAATAGGACGCATTAATGGCTGGGCCTATAAACCATGGGGTTTCTGATTCACTTGCCCACAAAAAAGCAGCTTCAGCTGCGATAAAACCATGGCCAGATGTAGATTCAGCGCCGAATAAGCAGGCACTAATTCCTGCTACACCACTGCCTAAACCGTCATAGGGCATAGAGTCTGCATGTACCACAGTTGCTGCAGTAACCATAGCCAATGCTGACATTAATTTTTTCATAATATTTCCCGTTACTGTTAACAAAGTAAGAATAATATCATTAACCTCTAATTCTTGCCACAGCCGCAAGCCACCCTTGATATAAACTTTCGCTTTGTGCAACCGACATGCTGGGTGAAAATAATTTTTCACAATGCCAAGTGTTTGCGATTTCATCTAAACTGCGTAACCATTGCAATGATAATGCAACCATAAACGCACAGCCCAATGATGTGGTTTCGATAAAGGGCGGCCTCTCGATGGGCACACGTAAAATATCCGCTAAAAACTGCATTAACCAATCATTTTTTACCATGCCACCATCCACGCGTAAACTTTTGATTTGCCCGCCGCCGTCAGCTTTTTTGGCTTCTAGTAAATCACGCGTTTGGTAGCAAACCGATTCTAATGCCGCGCGAACAATTTGCGCAACACCACTGTCACGCGTTAAGCCTAAAATGGCGCCGCGTGCATTCGGATCCCAATACGGTGCACCTAGTCCAGTAAACGCGGGGACTAAATATACCCCATCGGTACTACTGGTTTGCATCACGATTTTTTCTGTATCTTCTGCATGTGTAATTAATCGCAATGAATCGCGCAACCATTGCACTGTCGCACCTGCAATAAAAATACTACCTTCTAAGGCATAAGAAATTTTATTATCGATGCGATAAGCAACCGTAGAGAGTAACCGATGTTTTGAATGTACGACATCATCCCCAGTGTTCATCAAAATAAAACAGCCCGTACCATACGTACTTTTTACTGTATCTTTGGTAAAACACGCTTGACCAAATGCCGCAGCTTGCTGATCACCGATCATGGCTTTAATCGGAATCGCGGCGCCCAGATGTTTAGCATCGCACATGCCAAAGTCGGCATTATTATCCAGCACTTTTGGCAATATTGATTCTGGAATATGAAATAAATTCAGTAAATCTTGATCCCAGGTTTGGGTGCGGATATTAAATAATAATGTACGCACAGCATTGGTAATATCGCTGGCATGCACCGCGCCACTCGTTAAGCGCCACAATAAAAAACTATCGATAGTACCAAAAGCAAGTTCGTCTCTACCTGCTTTTGCACGTGCATCTGGCACTTCATTTAAAATCCAGGCAATTTTACTTGCAGAAAAATACGGGTCAATCAGTAAGCCAGTTTTTTCTTGAATGGCAGATTCATCCGTTTGGGTTTGCATATGCTGACAAAATTCTGTAGTACGACGGTCTTGCCAAACAATCGCGGAATAAATGGGTACGCCCGTTTTTTTATCCCAAATGACCGTGGTTTCACGCTGATTGGTGATGCCTATCCCCGCAATTTGATTGGCTTTAATATGCGCCATGTGCATGGCTTCATGACAAGTCGATAATACATCCAGCCATATTATTTCTGGATCATGCTCAACCAACGAAGGCTCAGGAAAATTTTGTTGCAATCCTTTACGTGCGAGCGCAACGACATTGAAAGAACGATCAAATAATAATGCGCGGGTACTGGTTGTGCCTTGATCAATCACTAATATAAAATCTGCCATGAGTGCTATCCTATAAAAAATATTGATCCCCGGTTGAAAAAGGGGGTGCCCTCGTAGAGGGCGGGGGATTTTACGATGCTTGTTTATATTAGAGATCTTTAAATCCCCCTACCCCCCTTTTTCAAAGGGGGATTTCATTATGGAGCTTTTACTGTGTCTGAACAATCCCAGGTTGACTTACTTATTATTGGTGGCGGCATCAACGGCGCGGGTATTGCTGCTGATGCGCAAGGCCGGGGTTTATCCGTGCATTTGTGCGAACAAAATGATCTCGCAAGCGGCACTTCTTCCAAAAGCACCAAACTTATTCATGGCGGACTGCGCTATTTAGAACATTATGAATTTCGCTTAGTCCGCGAATCTTTACAAGAACGTGAAGTGCTGATGCGTAAAGCGCCACATTTGATTCATCCTTTATTATTTGTATTGCCGCATCATCCGGGCTTACGAGCTGCTTGGCTTATTCGCGCTGGACTATTTTTGTACGACCATTTAGCCGCGCGCACAACCTTACCCGCTTCTAAAACATTTAAATTGCAAAACAGTCCCTATGCGGAACCGTTAAAGCCTATTTACCCTACCGGTTTTACTTATCCCGATTGCTGGGTCGATGATGCACGACTTGTGATTAGTAATGCCATTGCCGCCAAAGAAATGGGCGCCAAAATTTCGACTTATTGCAAAGTGACAGAACTAAAGCGCGGCCCAGAATATTGGGAAGCAGCAGTCATCAACAAACACAATCACCAACGCTTTGTAATCAAAGCCCGCGCTGTGGTGAATGCAACAGGCCCCTGGACCGGAGAATTTTTACAAGAACACGCACATTTACCCAGTCAATATCATATTCGAGAGGTCAAAGGCAGCCATATCGTCGTTCCCCAATTATATTCCGGCGAACAAGCTTATATTCTACAACAAACCGATCAGCGCATTGTATTCGCCATTCCCTATGAACAACATTGGACGCTGATTGGCACCACGGAAATGGATTATGCAGGCGATCCTGCAAACGCTGAAATTTCGCCAGATGAAATCAAGTACTTATGTGACATTATCAATACTTATTTCAAAAAATCGATCGATTCCACCCAAATAGTATGGAGCTACGCCGGCGTACGTCCCTTATTCGATAAACATACCGAACATAAACCCCAAGCACTGTCACGCGATTACACATTTGAGCTCACAGACCAAAACGGACAACTTCCACTCTTATCGATACTGGGCGGAAAAATAACCACCTATCGCGTATTAGCTGAGCATGCACTCGATAAACTCCAAGCTTATTTCCCACAGATGAAACAACCCTGGACCCATCAAGCCCCTCTTCCCGGCGGAGATATGCCAAACGCTGATTTCAACGCATTCAAAACCCAATTACGCGCCAATTTCCCGCATTTAGCCCAAACACTGCTTGAACGCCTAGCAAAACAATACGGAACAAAATGTTACACATTATTAAAAGGAATTAGCAAAGAGTCTGACCTAGGAAAACACTTCGGCGCCACCCTCTATCAACGAGAAATCGAATACTTACAAAAACACGAATGGCTATACCAAGCAGATGACTTACTATACCGCCGCACAAAACTAGCCCTACACCTAACCCAAGAAGAAATAACAAATCTAAAAAAATATCTTAAGGGGCTGGTATAAATCCCCCTTTGTAAAGGGGGTGCCCGTCTTCGGGCGGGGGATTTGAGATGCTGGATTATACTCCAAAGATCTTAAATCCCCCCCTACCCCCCGATTGAGAAGGGGGAACACACCCGGGAGCCCGTTTGGACGGTAACCCTCATTTTGCGTTCCCCACATAAAGCTGCACGCAAGATATAAAGGTTGCATTCCTGGCACAATTTTTGTATAAATACATTTTGCAAGACCTTAATCCGTCTGCTATTTTTTAACTAATACCCCCTCGAGGCGTTGAGAAAACATGAAATACTTAATCCCTGCCACCCTACTCATCAGCACACTAAGCGCAAGCACCCTGGCAGGCGATCTCACCCACAATAGCAATGAATTTCGCAACGAATTCGCCGTAGGATACCAATTTGGCTTTAACGACAGCTACAATCTAGGTTTAGAACTATTCAGTCAAAAAAACCCTGGCGAATTACGCGTTAACAACTACGCGCTCAACTCAGAAGAAGCAACCCCCGCAGACATCCAAGAAATCTGGGGCCTCAACGATGGCCGCGCAGATCTAGACTGGGCCGGCGGCGTACGTCTACGCCCTGGTTATAATGTCACCGGCACCACACGTTTATTTTTAGACGGTGGCATCGTCTGGGGCGATTTTAGTATGGAATTAACCGATGCGACCGGCGCAACCGCCCTACCATTTGGCGATGAAAATATGCCAACGGATACCC
This sequence comes from uncultured Gammaproteobacteria bacterium, assembly GCA_964584425.1. Classification (GTDB taxonomy): domain Bacteria; phylum Pseudomonadota; class Gammaproteobacteria; order JABCZS01; family JABCZS01; genus JABCZS01. Next base: position 5,203 of record CAZPAA010000068.1, read on the forward strand.
TACGCGGCTTACGCTACGGCGCAGGTATTGAACATCATGTCAGAAGTAACAGCAATCTTTCTTTAGTGCTGGATTACAGCATGACTGAATTTGAATCAATGAATGCGAACAATCTCACCCCTCAAAATAACCTTGATGAAACAAACCCCTACGCCCCCGCTTATCAGCAAATTATGTTAAGTGTTAAGGCAGAGTTCGACCCAGGATTTAGATTTTAATCGATCGGACTCGTGTATTAAGCCACAGATCATTTGAAATACCTATCGATATTCATGAGATTCATTAAGACGCCACCCATAATCTCGCATTTACAAACATTTTGTGCCATGGGCTTTTATTTTCCCAAGTTTTATCGCGCCAGGAACATTGGAGGGCGCGGGTCATGCGTTCGGGGTGTGGCATCATGATGGTGACGCGACCATCACTGTTGGTTAATGCAGCAATACCATCGGGTGAACCATTGGGATTGAATGGATATTGCTGTGTAGGTGTGCCTTGATGATCGATATAACGCATCACAGAACTACTTGAGGGAGCGCTTGCGCGGCCTTCGCCGTGTGAAACAATAATCGGCATACGTGAGTGCGCCATATCTTTAAAGAAAATAGATGCGCTCGGTAATACTTCTACCATCACCATACGCGCTTCAAATTGACGAGATAAATTTTGCGAAAATGTGGGCCAATTTACGCCAGGAATTAACTCTTGCAATTGCGCTAACATTTGACAGCCATTACACACGCCTAATGTAAATGTATTATCGCGTGAAAAGAATTGTTGGAATACATCGCGTGCGCGCACATGATATAAAATCGTGCTGGCCCAGCCGCGACCCGCACCTAGCACATCTCCATATGAAAATCCGCCGCAAGCGACTAAGCCATGAAATTTTGTTAAATCTTCTTTGCCTGATAGTATATCGCTCATGTGCACATCCACTGCGCTAAAACCGGCTGCATCAAATGCGGATGCCATTTCGATTTGTCCGTTTACGCCTTGTTCACGCAAAATAGCGACATGTGGTTTTTTATGTAGGTGAATAAACGGGGCCTCAAGATTTTGTGTGATATCATAAGTCAAATGGGATGATAACCCCTTATCGGTACTATTTAAAACATTCTCATACTCTTGTTGTGCGCAAATAGGATTGTCGCGTAATTTACGCATTTCATAACTGACTCTGGACCAGTATTGTTGGAGGGTTATTCTTGACCAAGCACACAATTTTTGATCGTTTTTTAGAATATTTATTTCATCTTTTTGATTGACGTTTGCTACAAAAATCGCACAATCTGCTAATTGCCATGTGCGCAACACTTCTAACACCACTTCGCGTTTTTCGCTTTCAATTTGAATCAGCGCGCCTAATTCTTCATTTGCTAAAAACACCAATGGATTATTGCAATCGCTCGGTAAATGAATATCTAATCCCGTATGCGATGCAAATGCCATTTCACATAGACTTGCGAATACGCCGCCATCACTACGATCGTGATACGCTAAAACTAATTTTTGTTCGTTTAGACTTTGGATGAATCCAAAAAAGTTTTTTAAATCTTGCGCAGATTCTAAATCCGGTGTGTTATCACCTATTGTATTATGCAATTGTGCGAGTATCGATCCACCTATCCGCTGTTTTCCTCGTGCTAAATCGATCAATATAATTTCCGTGTGGCTTGAGGTATTTAATTCAGGGGTTAGCGTATCACGCACATTCAAAACCGGCGCAAAAGCACTGATAATTAACGATACCGGTGAAATAGCTTGTTGGGTTTTGCCCTGTTTTTCCCAAACCATGCGCATGGATAATGAATCTTTACCAACGGGAATACAAATGCCAAGTGCGGGACATAAGTCCATGCCTACGGTTTTCACCGTGTCATATAAATCTGCATCTTCACCCGGAGCGCCGCAGGCAGCCATCCAATTCGCAGATAATTTAATATCGCTGATTTTATCAATCCGTGCTGCAGCGATATTGGTAATGGCTTCTGCAATCGCCATGCGTCCAGAGGCTGCAGCGTTTTGTATGGCAAGTGGCGTACGCTCACCCATCGCCATCGCTTCACCCGTTTCATGCTGAAAATCAGTTAATGTCACAGCGACATCCGCAACCGGTACTTGCCACGGACCCACCATTTGATCACGACTCGTTAAGCCGCCAACACTGCGATCACCAATTGTGATGAGAAAAGTTTTATCCGCAACGGTGGGATGTTGTAAAATGTTTTCAAGATTTTTTTGCAAATCCAAAGGCTTCGTATCAAAAGCCACTTTTAGTTTTTCAGACCGTTTAACATTTCTCACCAGCGTTTCTTGTTTAGGAAATAATGCCAGCATCGGCATATTCACCACATCTTCTTTTGATAAAGGATCATGCACTTGCAGCTGCGGCCATTCTTGCGCTTCACCTAAAATCACAAATGGACAACGCTCACGTTCGGCAATTTCGCGGAACAGTTCTAGTTTTGTTGGCTCTAATGCGATCACATAACGCTCTTGCGATTCATTACACCAAATTTCCATCGGTGATAAAGACGGATCACCCAAATGTACTTGGCGTAAATCAAATACACCACCGCGCCCGGCATCGTGCACAATTTCAGGCACCGCATTGGATAAGCCACCCGCACCGACATCATGGATGGATATAATGGGATTATAATCACCGAGCGCCCAACACCTGTCGATCACTTCTTGGCAACGGCGTTGCATTTCGGCATTATCACGCTGAACCGAAGCAAAATCTAATGCAGCTTCATCGCTGTGAGACGCGCGTGATGACGCAGCGCCACCGCCTAAACCAATAATAAAACTGGGTCCGCCTAAAATAATAATGAGACTGCCTTCAGCAATTTCTTGTTTTTGTACTTGCTGGGGTTGCACTAAGCCCATGCCGCCTGCGATCATAATCGGTTTGTGATAAGCGCGTTTTACATCACGCACTTGTTGCTCAAAACTGCGAAAATATCCGCATAAACTGGGGCGACCAAATTCATTGTTATAGCGCGCAGCGCCAATGGGGCCATCGATCATAATTTGTAAGGGGGATGCAATATGATCGGGTTTATTTTCTTCACCTTCATAAACTTGTGTAAAATTTGGAATACGTAAATTTGAAACGCTAAAACCGACTAAACCTGCTTTGGGTTTTGCGCCTCGGCCAGTTGCACCTTCGTCACGAATTTCGCCGCCTGCCCCAGTTGCAGCGCCGGCAAAGGGTGCAATTGCAGTCGGATGATTATGCGTTTCCACCTTCATTAAAATGGGCGCTGATTCTTCGTGATAAGCGTACACGTTTTCTTGGTTTGGATAGAATCTTGTGCTTTCATGACCTTGCATGACGGCTGCGTTGTCTTTGTATGCGGATAGTACCTTATCGGGATTATTTTGATAAGTGTTTCGGATCATATCAAATAAACCAGGGCCCATGGGTTTGTCGTCGATTACAAAATGGCTTTTGAAAATTTTGTGGCGGCAGTGTTCAGAGTTGACTTGGGCGAACATCATGAGTTCTGCGTCAGTGGGATTGCGATCAAGTTCTTTGAACGTTTCGAATAGATACTGAATTTCTTCTTCGGTTAAAGCTAGACCAAGTGCTTGATTGGCGGTTTTTAATGGCGAGATCCCTTGCGATAGAATATCGATTTGGTTTAACTCGCGTTTTGAATGTGCTTCAAAAATATTGGGTAAATCAACAAAAGGATATAATACCGATTCGGTCATGCGGTCATAGCGTAAATCTGCCTTGTTATACATGCGACCTTGTTCGATGCGTTCGATCTGTTTTAGATCGCATAAATGTAGGATATCTAGGGTTTTGGATGACCAAGGGGAAATGGTGCCTAGACGTGGTATGACGTAAGCTTCTGCTTTGAT